>JAYULP010000205.1:0-1862 GCA_043763445.1 Polaromonas sp. | reverse complement strand
ACTTAAAAACCCAAACTGAAGCCCTTTCAGACCGCACCCAGTTGCTCGAACATACCCAACTGTTAGCCCCGACCAATGGGATTGTGAAAAACATCAAGCTCAACACTGAAGGCGGTGTGCTGCGGGTAGGCGAAGAGCTGATGCAGATTTTGCCAACAGAAAGTGCTTTGGTGATCGAGGCCAAGCTCAAGCCGGTAGATGTCGCGTTTATCAAGGTTGGGTTGCCAGTGTCAGTGAAGCTTGACGCCTACGACTATGCCATTTTTGGGGCGCTGCGCGGCAGTGTGAGCTACATCAGCGCTGACACCTTGAGTGAGGATACACGCCAAGGTGAGCTGGTGTACTACCGAATTCAAGTACGTATTGAAGAGCGTGAATTCAAAGGCCCCCAGGCAAGCAGCATTGATGTGCGGCCCGGCTTGACCGCTACAGTCGAGATCAGAACCGGTGAGCGCAGCGTTTTGTCCTATTTGACCAAACCGATCATAAAAAGCTTTGGGCAGGGCTTGGGTGAGCGCTAAGCCGCAGCCGTTGTGGCCAAGTAAAAACGCTTGAAATAGCCACAGTGCCTGCTCACCTTCACGGCGTACCGTGCCGGCGACCCCGCGGACCACTTGAGTGCTGGTTGGGTGCCAATTAAGCACTTTAGCCTACAGACTGGGCTTTTTTAGGCTTCTACAGTCAAAACTTGATGTTGTTTGACTCTCTGAAATCTAACGAAAGACTTTTTATGAACAAGCTTGTCGAAAAAGAAGACGCACGTCTACACAAACGCCAAACGGCCGCTTTGCGTACCCCTACGGATTTGAAAGTCGGCGCTACCAAAGACATTGCTGGCGCAATGAACGGCATATTAGCCGACGTGTTTGCCCTTTATTTGAAGACAAAGAACTTCCATTGGCACATGTCCGGCCCACATTTTCGGGACTATCACGTCATGCTGGACGAGCAAGCCGCGCAAATTTATGAAATGAGCGACCCGATTGCCGAGCGCATTCGCAAGGTTGGCGGCAACACATTGCGCTCCATTGGACATATTGCCCGTACGCAACGCATTTTGGACAATGACGCTGAGTTTGTGGAGCCGGCTGACATGCTCAGTGAGCTGTGTGATGACAATAAAACGCTAGTAGCGCGCCTTCGGGAAGCCCACGGCGTTTGCCAGGAACACGACGATATTGCCACCACCAGCCTAATTGAAGTCTATATCGACGAGACTGAGCGCCGCACTTGGTTCTTGTTTGAGGCAAGTCGTCCGCAGGGCACGTCAGGGCATTGAGATGGTTAGCGTGGCGCACACTAACCTCACAACCCTGGACTTCTGGAATTCAGATCGGTGTAGGAATTGGGGGCAGGTCAGTAGCATTCTTCGATGCGCCTGCGTAATGCAAGTTTGCGTTGATGCCGAATCGGCGCGGGTGCACACCGCCGAAGGCACAGCAGGCCATGTTCACGAGATCACTGAGAGCCACAGCCTACTGCACGGCCAGGACAAGGTGGTTTTTGCGCGTGCCGCCCACCAGGGTGCTGGCAAGTGAGCCGCCGCCAAGCCTGATGTGCAGTGGCACGCTGCGATGCAGCCGGACAAGCGCAATCATGGGATAAAAGCCAAGCCGCCGATGCCACGCTGGATGAGGCCAAAAAGCCCAAGGCAGGCGTTCGGGCCAAAGTAGAGCACCCGTTTTGGGTAGTCAAACGCCAGCTTCAAGAACAGGTCTTGATTCCCAAGTGGATCGTGATCATCAAAACGACTTGAATCGCCCGGATGTGAGCTGACCCTCAAAAATTTGGACGAACTTTAAGAGCTTTTTGGCTGGCGAAGGCTCGGCGGCGCTGTTTGCATGGCGGTGGTTACTGGCCGG
>JAYULP010000204.1:0-4652 GCA_043763445.1 Polaromonas sp. | reverse complement strand
TGCTGCCGCAGGTGCTGGCTGAAATTGACGCCAGCCGCACTTGCTTGGTGTTCACCAACACCCGGTCGCAGGCCGAGCTGTGGTTTAAGGCGATTCTTGACGCCCGCCCCGACTGGGCGGGCGTGCTGGCACTGCACCACGGCTCGCTGGACCGGGCGGTACGGGAATGGGTCGAGTCAGCGCTGAAAAGCGGGCAACTCAAAGCCGTGGTGTGCACCTCCAGCTTGGACCTTGGGGTGGACTTTCTTCCCGTCGAGCGGGTGCTGCAAATCGGCTCGACCAAAGGCGTGGCGCGGCTACTGCAACGCGCGGGCCGCTCCGGTCATGCACCGGGCAGGCCGTCGCGCATCACACTTGTGCCGACCCACAGCCTGGAGCTAATTGAAGCTGCAGCGGCCCGTGCAGCCGTCGCAGCGGGGCAGCTCGAAGCCCGCCTTGCGCCCCAGCAGCCGCTCGATGTGCTGGTGCAGCACCTAGTTACAGTGGCGCTGGGTGGTGGGTTCGAGCCAGATGCGCTGTACGCCGAGGTGCGGCAAACCGCCGCCTATGCGCAGCTGTCCGCCGCCTCCTGGCAGTGGTGTTTGGACTTTGTAGGGCGCGGCGGGCCAACGCTGGCTATCTACCCCGACTACCAGCGGGCGGCGCCGGACGCGCAAGGCGTCTGGCGCGTACCAGATGCGCGGCTGGCCCGCCGCCACCGGCTCAATATTGGCACGATTTCCAGCGACGCCAGCATGGTGGTGCAGTTTTGGACAGCGGGCGGGCAGGCAGGCGGCGCACGCCTAGGCTCCATTGAGGAGAA
Source organism: Polaromonas sp. (assembly GCA_043763445.1). GTDB lineage: Bacteria > Pseudomonadota > Gammaproteobacteria > Burkholderiales > Burkholderiaceae_C > Polaromonas. The sequence goes on along the minus strand of JAYULP010000204.1, from coordinate 3,850 downwards.
CTTCATCGCCCGGCTCAAGCCCGGCCAGTGTTTTCAGTTTGCAGGCCGGGTGCTCGAGCTGGTGCGGGTCCACCAAATGACAGCGTTTGTCAAGCGTGCAACCGGCAAAACGGCATCCGTGCCGCGCTGGAGTGGCGGTCGTATGCCCCTGTCCACGGCGCTGGCCGACGCCATGGTGGCTCAACTTGCCGCTGCCGCCGACGGGCAATTTGAGGGCCCGGAGATGCAGGCGGTGCAGCCCTTGCTAGCGCTTCAGCAACGCTGGTCGGCGCTGCCAACGCTGCAGACCTTGGTGGCCGAAACATTCAAAAGCCGCGACGGCTGGCACCTGTTTTTGTACCCGTTTGCCGGGCGTAACGTACACCTGGGCTTGGGCAGCTTGTTGGCCTGGCGCACTGCACGCCAGCGGCCGGGCACGTTTTCTATTGCTGTAAACGACTACGGGCTAGAGCTGCTTAGCGCCGGCGAAGTCGATTGGGCAGCGCTGCTGCCAGCGCTGTTGGTGCCCGCGGCTAGCGAGACCGTGTTGCTCGCCGAGGTATTGGCCAGCCTGAACGCCAGCGAGCTGGGGCGACGCCGGTTTCGTGATATTGCCCGGGTGTCCGGCCTGATTTTTAACAGCACGCCTGGCGAGCGCAAAAGCAGCCGCCAATTGCAGGCCTCATCGCAGCTGTTTTATGACGTGTTCCGTCAGTACGACCCGGCCAACGAGCTGCTGCTGCAAGCCGAACGTGAACTGCTCAGTGACGAGCTTGAGCTAAGCCGTTTGACGGCCAGCTTGACGCGCATGGCCGGACAACAGCTCACAGTGCAGCCGCTGCAGCACGCCACACCGCTGGCTTTCCCGCTGATGGTCGAGCGCCTGCGTGAGCAGCTGTCCAACGAAACGCTGGCTGACCGAATTGCCCGCATGGTGGCCCAGCTGGAAGCCGAGGCCGGAGGCGAGCCGACACTGGCGCGTCAGCCGGACGAGGTGCGCCAGATGTTAGCTTTTGGCCAGGATGTGCACACCGGCCCCTCAAGAGAGCGTCGTCGGCCGCCACGCAAGCCCTCGCGGCCACTGCCGCTGTTATGACGCCGATGGGCACACCGCTGCCTGTTTTGGTCGCCGGTGAGTGGCTGTGGCTGCTGCCTGAACGGGCGCTATGGTGGCCCGCGCAGCGCGTGCTGTGGCTAGCAGACCTGCACCTGGGCAAGGCCGCTACTTTCCGGGCCCTGGGCCAGCCGGTGCCCAGCGGCACTACACGTGCGAACCTTGAGCGTTTGAGCCAGTTGGTTGCGCACTATGCGCCCGCCCAGCTGGTGTTTTTAGGAGACTTTTTGCACGCGGCGCAAGCCCGCACACCGTCGCTGTTGGCAGCTCTTGCCACCTGGCGCGCCCAGCATGCCGCGCTGGCCTGCACCTTAGTGCGCGGCAACCACGACAGTCGTGCCGGCGACCCGCCACAAGCGCTGGGTATCGACGTCGTCAACGAGCCGCATGCCATGGGGCCGTTCGCCGCCTGCCACCACCCGCAAGTGCAGTCCGGGGCGCTGGTGTTGGCCGGCCATGTGCACCCGGCGTTGAGCCTCAAAGGCAGCGGCCGAGACCGGCTGCGCTTGCCGTGTTTTTGCCTGGAAGCCGGGCAGTTCGTTTTGCCTGCGTTCGGCGAGTTCACCGGTGGCTGGACCGTACTGCCGCAGGCCGGTCGGCAGCTGTTTGCGGTGGGTGGCGGAGCGGTTTGGCGGCTTCCCACTGCCTAAAAACGTGTTTTTAAGCCAAATCCGGCTCTGGCCGTCGGTTTTATTTGATGGACAGCTATTATTTCAATAGCGTTATTGTTGGAAAGGCGCGTCCGGCAATTCGTTGATTCGAGCCGGCAGTGTGTTGTTGGCGGTCGGCGCTTCACCCGAGTTACCAAAGTGCTGCGCTAGCAGCGCGGTGGTGTCCGCCAGCGCTTGGTTTAAGCCGTCCTCAAAGCGCTTTGCGGCCAGCGCTGGAGCCATGCGCGAGATGATGTCGTGCCACTGCGCTGGGCTGACACGCCGTGCCAGCGCTCGGTCGGCCACAATCTCAATGGCTTGCTCGGCCAGCAGCAGGTAAATCAACACGCCGTTGTTGTGTTCGGTGTCCCACACCCGCAGCTGGCTAAACATTGCAATGGCGCGCTGGCGCACGGCGCTGGCTCGGTGTGCGCGCCAGACGTCACCTGCGGGCAATGCCGCCTCAATGCACAAACGAATTTGCCCCGAATGCAGCCGCTCGCTGGCGGCCACGCGCTGGGTCAGGCGTTGCGTTGCAGCCGGTGGCATCTGGCGTTGGGTGTCGCTCTCGTCCCACCACAGATGGCGCCGTAGCCTGGTGAGTCGCTCAAGAAGTGGACGGTTCATGGTGCCGCTCCTGCTACCAATTGCCCGACGCGCCGCCGCCGCCAAAGTTGCCGCCACCACCGCTGCTAAATCCACCACCACCACCACCGAATCCACCGCCGCCCAAGCTACCCAGCCCACCGCTGCCGATCCGACTGAACGCGCCAAGCCCGCTGATCAGCGCAAACACCAACCCTGCACCAGCGGCTACCGCGCCAATGAGCACGCTGCTGGTGAACAGCCAGGCGAGCACACCCACGCCAGCGCCAGTGGCCAACGCCCCCAGTTTGCGCCCCAGTACCCGCGCCAGCAGCTGGCCTGCCACAGGTACGGCAAAAAGCAGAAAAATCGCCATGTCGGCCCAGCGGGTGCCACCGGTTGGTGCGGTGGCCTTGGGCGTTGGTGCGGGCAGCGCTTCGCCGCTGATGCGCGCCATGAGCTGGTCGGCTGCGGCATTGAGCCCGCCTGCAAAGTCGCCCTGTTTGAAGCGCGGCGTCATTGCCGTGGCGATGATCTGGCTGGCGACCAAGTCGGGAATCGCGCCTTCCAGCGCTTTGGTTGTTGCTACCCGAGCAGTACGGTCGTTTTTAGCCACCACAATCAGCAGCCCATCGCCAATATTTTGTCGGCCAATCTTCCACGCGTCGCCCACGCGCTGCGCAAACACTGTAATGTCCTCTGGCTGGGTGCTCACTACCATCAACACCACCAGTTGGGCGCCGCGCTGCTGCTCAAACGCTGTCAGCTTGGCGTCAAGCGCCTGGCGGTCTGCCCCGCCGAGCGTGCCAGTGGTGTCCATCACATGGCTGCTCAACACCGGAATCACCTGCAGGCCACTGGCAGGGGTAGCGGCTGATAGCGCCCAAGCCGTTAGCGCACTAACGCTGAGCAGCAGCGCAAAACATCGGCAGAGAAACGGCACGCGCACTGGTGTCATGGCATGCAGCCGGGTTTATTTTTTGGTGAAATCAACGCTGGGCGGTGCGGAGATTTGCGCCTCGTTTTGAACGCTAAAGTTAGCTTTGACGTGGTAGCCGAAGACTTTTGCTGTCAGGTTGTTCGGAAAGCTGCGGGCCAACACGTTGTAGTCCTGCACCGTCTGGATAAAGCGGTTGCGGGCCACAGTAATGCGGTTTTCGGTGCCTTCGAGTTGCACGCGCAACTCGCTAAAGCCTTTGTTGGCCTTTAAGTCTGGGTAGCGTTCGCTAACTGCCATCAGGCGGCTCAGTGCGCCGCCCAACTCGCTTTGAGCAGCCTGGAACTTTGCCAACGCAGTGGGATCGTTCAGAGTCTCTGGCGTGACCTCAATGGCAGTGGCTTTAGACCGCGCTTGAATCACTTTGGTCAGCGTATCCTGCTCAAAACCGGCCTCGCCTTTGACCGTAGCGACTATATTGGGCACCAAGTCCGCCCGCCGCTGGTATTGGTTAAGCACTTCTGACCAAGCCGATTTGTTTTGTTCGTCCAGACGCTGGAAGTCGTTGTAGCCGCAGCCAGTTAA
>JAYULP010000203.1:0-1880 GCA_043763445.1 Polaromonas sp. | reverse complement strand
GGGTGGGGTGGCTGTTCATAAAGGACTTTGGTGTAGCTGGGCGGCGCTAGCGTGCGGCGCGGTGCCCATGAATGCCCCGGCCTTGAGCAGGGCGGAAAAAAGCGTGGCAATGTCTGCGCCGGGCTCGGCGCGCAATGCCAGGTCGGCGGCCTGTGCCAGCGCCGCGCCGTTGGCGCAGGCGTCAAGCAACACGCACCCAGCGTGGCTAAGGCCTTGCCAGATGACGGTGTCGTGCGAGCGGGTTAGCAATGCACCTTCGCCCTGCCAGTTCAGTGCAGTGTGTGCGCCAGCGCTCTCCTGCGGGCAGCGGTTCTGACTCCAAATACTGTAGATGGGCTGCGCCTCGAACCAGCCCCACCGGGCGGCGGGGTGCGGCGTCAACACCAGCGCAGCTAATTGTTCAGGCGAGTGCTCGGCAATCGAGGCGGCATCGGCACAGCGGGCGTTAGCTGCGGTGTGTGATTCACGCCAAAAAGTGTCGAGTTGCGCCACCCCAGCCAAGTAAATGAGCGCTGCGGCTGGCTCAAAGGTGCGCAAAAAGCTCGAAAAGCCGTGGCCATAGTGCAGCAAGCGGGCGTCGTTTGGCGCGGCTTGCGCCACGTAAAGCGCTGCCGCAGCGCGAAACCATTGGCTACCCACCAGCGCGGCGACCGCTGGAAAGTTGGCCTCCAGCGCATCGACACACGCCTTCATCACCGTGTTGCGGTACACCGCAAACGCGGGCTGCGCGGTGAGCGCCTGAACCGCGGGCAAGGCGCTTTCCTGGCGGGTAAACAGCGCTTGGGCAAACGCCTGCTGGAATTGGCTGTGTGCTGACGTCATGGGCTGGCCTCGCGCTGCACGCCTAGGCATTCGCGGACAGCCCGCGCTCGCTCTGCCATCAACACGTCAAACTCAGGCAGGTTGCCATCGCGCTCGATCAACGTCGGCTTGCCGCCTGCGCGGGCGACAAACCGGCTGTAGAGCGCCCACACCTCGGGCGCAACCGGTGCGTCGTGTGAATCAATCAGCAGGTCTGCGCCCCATTGGGGGTCGACGGTGTGCCCCGCCAAGTGACACTCGCTGACCTGGACGCAGGGAAATCGGTCGATCCAGTGTTCGGCGCAAAAGCCGAGGTTGCGCGCCGAGACCTGTACATTGTTGATGTCCAGCAGCAGCGAGCAACCGGTGCGCTGCGCCAACGCGGCGAGAAAATCAATTTCGTCCCATGTGTGGCCATCAATGCGCAGGTAGTGGGACGGGTTTTCAATGGCTATCGGCCTGTCGAGCGCGTCTTGGGTGCGTTCAATATTCGCTGCAATGCGGTGCAGCGCCTCGTCAGTTCGCACAAACGGCAACAGGTCAGGAAAGTACTGGCCGTCCCAGCGGGACCAGGCGAGATGCTCGGAAATTAATGCAGGCTCAATGCGCTGGGCCAACGCCGCCAGCCGCTGCAAATGGGCGGTGTCGGGCGCGGCGTCGCCAGCCAGCGAGAGCGACACGCCGTGCAGCGACACCGGATGCTGCGAGCGAATCGCCTCCAGCCAGCCCAGCCGGGGACCGCCGGCGACCATATAGTTCTCAGGATGCACCTCAAACCACAAGCCTGAGGCCTGCGACGACAACGCTGGCGCAAAGTGTTCAGGCTTGAGGCTCAAGCCGGCGGTGAGGCGGTCGGTCATGGCGGCGGGCAGCGTTGGTCAGGACTTGGTCATGTCCAGGGAACCGGTGCCCTTGGGGGTTTTGATCGTGGTGCAGGTGCCCAACGCCACGTTTTTCCAGGCGTTGCCTTGGTAGTCCACTTTGGAGGTGCCGGCGCAGGTTGTGCCAGGGCCGGCGGCGCAGTCGTTTTTGCCCGCCATGGACACGCCAAAACATTTTTCCATCTTGGCCATTTTGTC
>JAYULP010000202.1:0-1881 GCA_043763445.1 Polaromonas sp. | reverse complement strand
TGGTGCCGCCAATAGCGCCTCCTGTAGCCAACCCGCCAGCAGTCGGCACGCTGCTCTTATCTTTTGACGAGACGTTACCCGCCATCAGCGGACTCGGTGCCTATGGGGGAGCGCTACCGGACGCAACCGCCGTCTTGGCCGGCAGCAGCGGGAACTCACTCAAAATCGTCAAGCCCGCTGGCCCAGACACTTGGGGAGGTATATATTTTACGGCGGCTAAAATACCATTTACCGCCACACGGAAAACTATTACTGCTAGGGTCAACTCAACGCAGCCAAATGCAGTGATTAATTTCAAGGTTGAAGCCGCTGGTGGTGTCAATCTCGAAGTCGCTGGAACGCCCACAGGCGCAGCCAACACTTGGAGCACAGTAACTTGGGACTTTACCGGTATAGACATAACCGCCGCCTACACCACAGTCGCAATTACCCCCGATGTCATGCGAGTCACTGATGGCAAGATTTACTACATCGATGATATTACGTTGGCTGCCGAGACCACCGCCACCACAGTGCCAGGGGTATCCACTGGCACATTGCTAGCATCATTTGACGAGATTTCCACTCTGCCATTTACTGGATTTAACGGTGCAGAAGGTACAACTATCGAAGTTCCACCTTCTGGTGGTGGTTCGACCGGAAAGGCACTTAAAGTCCTGCGCGCTGGTGGTGAAATATATGCTGGCGCGTTTATTACCACTCCAGCACCGATTGCATTTTCAAATTCGAATAAAACTATTTCTGCCCGTGTTTATTCACCAAAGGCGGGCATAAAAATTAACCTCAAGGTGGAGGGTCCTGACATTGAAGTACAGGCATCCACGCCAGTTGTTGTTGGCTGGCAGACCCTTAGCTGGGTTTTCAGTGCGGTGAATCCATCAGAGTCGCATACTCGTTTGGTTTTTCTGCCTGACCTAGGGAACGTAGCACCAGCGTCTGGCAATGCTTATTTTTTTGATGATGTGACGCTGGTAGGTGGGAGTACCTCAGTCGTCTCGCCACCCGTGACTGTTGGTGGGTGTACGCCTGCCGGTGCAGTCGTTGGTACTTTCGTGCAATTTGACAACGACTGCGCCACACTAGTAGGTTTCGGCGGCGTAACGGCTGAAGTTGTCGCCGACCCCACCGGTGGTACTAACAAAGTGGGAAAGATCACAAAAATAGCAACGGGGACAGAACAGTGGGCAGGGGCAACATTGGCACAACTCAATATCAATTCAACCGGTGCGGACAATGCGGGCTTTAATGCGGTTGCGCCGATTGGCTTCACGGGCACGCGGCAATCGATGTCGCTGCGCGTCTACAGTCCGGCAACCGGTATTCGAGTGCATCTGAAAATTGAAAACGCCAGCAATGGTGGACTCAATAGCGAAGTCGATGCCTTCACCACAACGGCTAACGCTTGGGAGACCTTGTATTTCTATTTCGGCGCAGGTACCAATCCCGTGTCGCCATATCAAACGTCGACGCACTTCTTGCCAAACGGTCCAACTACTTATAATACAAGCCAACCAACATCGCCGTTAAACATTGCGAATACCTATAACAAGGCCACCGTATTTTTTGACTTTGGGCTAGGCAATGGCGGGTATGCCGCTATGCCAGCTGCGCGTGTTTACTATTTCGACGACTTGAAATTGGCTCCCTGACCTTTGGAACGCTGCAGATCCAAGTTCGCCGCAGTTCAGTAACTGGTGCGCCGGACTTGTATCAGTGTTCGGATTAGGCAGCCGGTCAGAAGCGTACGGTGCCAACCTGAATTGCAGTTCAACCTGTCGCTGAAGCGAAGGAGTGCCAACTGGGCGCGTAACATCCGGTACCGTTAACTTCTGCATCTAACTTGCCGGTCACCCAATAAACGCTTCGGTAGTTAGAATATAG
>JAYULP010000201.1:0-4665 GCA_043763445.1 Polaromonas sp. | reverse complement strand
TGAAAACAACTGCGCTCGGGCCATTTGAGACTTGGCGAATCACCGAATCCGTCAGCACCTCCCAGCCGCGCTTGGCGTGGCTCGCTGGCAAGCCTTCTTCCACCGTCAGGCAAGTGTTAAGAAGCAGCACTCCCTGCTCGGCCCAGCGCACCAGTGAACCGCCGGGCTGTGGAAAACTGGGCGCTGGCGTGCCAAGGTCGCGCTGGAGTTCATTGAAAATGTTACGCAGTGACGGCGGCAAGCGCACCCCCGGAGCCACAGAAAAAGCCAGGCCCTCGGCTTGGCCACGCCCGTGATACGGGTCTTGTCCCAAAATTACCACACGCACAGCCTCGGCAGGGGTGAGCGCCAGCGCCCGCAACGGCTGCGGCGGAAAAACCACCGCGCCTGCAGCTAGGCGCTGCTGCAAATACTCCAGCAGTCTCAAGCCCGCTGAGCTGGTGAAAAAATGCTGTGTCACCCCGGCCCAGCTGGCCGCTACAGGCCACAGAGCCGGCTCGGCTGCGGTGAGCTGGTCAGGCTGGCGTGCAGTCACAACCAGACTCGCTTGTATCTAGCGTGCACCAAACAACTCCGCCAACGCCGCGCCGGGGTCCTCGGCGCGCATAAAAGCCTCGCCCACCAAGAATGCGGCAATACCCGCAGCGCGCAGCTGCTGAACGTCGGCCGCGGTAGCAATACCGGACTCAGTGACAACGATACGGTCGGCCGGCACCTGGCCCATCAAACTGAGCGTTGTTTGCAGCGACACCTCAAAGGTTTTGAGGTTGCGGTTGTTGATGCCAATTAGCGGCGTTTTTAGTTTGAGCGCGCGCGCCAGCTCAGCGCCGTCATGCACCTCGACCAGTACCGCCATGTCAAGTGACAAGGCCAGCGCTTCCATGTCTTTCATTTGCGCGTCGTCCAGACAGGCAGCTATCAGCAAAACGCAGTCAGCGCCCATCACGCGGGACTCGTAGACCTGGTACGGGTTGACCATGAAGTCCTTGCGTAACACCGGTAGGTCGCACGATGCCCGAGCCTGCTTGAGGTAGTCCGGCTGGCCCTGAAAGAACTGCCGGTCGGTCAACACTGACAGGCAGGCGGCGGAGAATTCGGCGTAGCTTTGCGCGATGTCGGCCGGTATGAAGTCAGCGCGCAGCACGCCCTTGGATGGGCTGGCTTTTTTGACCTCGGCAATCACGGCAGGCCGGCCGGCGCTGATTTTTCTGCGCATAGCGGCTACAAAGTCGCGGGTGTGCAAGCGCGACTCAGCGTCTTGCCGCATCGCAGCTAGCGGCTTTTGCTGCATGGCAGCGGCAACTTCCTCATGCTTGACGGCGACGATTTGGGAAAGGATGTCTGTCATGTTCGACTTTGGTTGAGCCACGGGTACATGCTCGTGTGCATGCTCGTGTTAGGTAGCAAGTTGTTGGCTAAGCGCGCGCAGTTGCTGCAAGCGCGACTTGGCAGCGCCCGACGCGATAGCGGCTCGCGCCAGCGCGATACCGCTGGCTATGGACGAGGCGACGTTAGCGGCGTATAGCGCTGCACCGGCGTTTAACACCACGATGTCACACGCAGCGCCGGCTTGATTGTCCAGCACGCTCAACAGCATAGCCTTGGACTGCTGCGGCGTGTCAACCCGCAGCGCTCGGTTGCTAGCCATGGTCATACCGAAGTCTTCGGGGTGAATTTCGTACTCGGTGATTTCGCCCTGTTTAAGCTCCCCCACCACGGTAGCTGCGCCCAGGCTCACCTCGTCCATGCCGTCTTTGCCGTAGACCACCAGCGCATGCTCAGCGCCCAGCCGCTGCAACGCGCGAATCTGAATGCCGACCAAGTCGGGATGGAACACGCCCAGCAAAATGTTGGGCGGGCTTGCCGGATTGGTCAGCGGGCCCAGAATGTTGAACAAGGTGCGCACCCCAAGCTCCCGGCGGATAGGGGCAACATTTTTCATCGCCGGGTGGTGGTTAGGCGCAAACATAAAACCCACGCCAAGCTCCTCGATGCAGCGTGCAATCGCGGGCGGTGACAAGTTGATGTTGACACCCAGCGACTCCATCACATCGGCACTGCCCGACTTGCTGCTCACACTGCGCCCGCCGTGCTTGCTGACCTTAGCGCCCGCTGCCGCCGCCACGAACATGGCGCAAGTCGAGATGTTGAAGGTGTGCGAGCCGTCGCCACCAGTGCCCACAATATCGACCAGATGCGTTTTGTCGGCTACCACCACCGGGGTTGAAAACTCGCGCATCACCTGCGCGGCAGCAGTGATCTCGCCGATGGTTTCTTTTTTGATCCGCAGACCGGTAATCAGCGCCGCCGTCATCACCGGCGACATCTCCCCGCGCATGATCAGCCGCATCAGGTGCAGCATTTCGTCGTGAAAAATTTCACGGTGCTCGATGGTGCGCTGCAGCGCTTCTTGCGGCGTGATTTTGAGGTTATTTGGCAAAATTAAGCACCCTGTGTGTCCTGATGTAAAAAAGCGCGGGCGCACCGCGGGCTGCACTGCTCACGCTTGGGCCACCTTAGAAAAAAGCGGCTGGCGCACCGCCACGGCGCAGTCGATGTTCAGATAAGTCACAAACCGCGGTGGCTAGCGCCACGCCCCGTCGCCAAGATGCGCTCATTTGCCGGTTGCGCCAGCAGCGCGGCTAGCTGCAACGTGGCCACGCCGATCAGGCTCACAAACAGCTTATTGGTTTGCAGCGTTTGACCCTCCAGACCATCGGCGTCGGCCAGCGCCGCGGACAAACGCCAAGCCAGCGCCGGGCTACCAGCGAGCCGTTCAATGCGCTGGCCCAGCGCGCGGCAGGCGGCGGCGGCCAAAAACCTGGCTTGGCGCGCACCACCACCGGCCGTTTTACAGCGGCGGTAGGCCTTGGCGAGCAACTCGCACGGGCTGCACAAGGCCGGGCCCATCGGCGCACCGATCTCTTTTTTAACGCAGACGCTGACCAAATCGGAATTTGGTGAACTGCGCCGAGCCTTTTGGCGCGCTTGCAAGCCTGTTTGTGCCGCCTGCGCCAGCGCGGCAGTGTCAGCAAACGCAAGCGCGCCGTCGGCCTGGTGGTTCAAGGGCGGCGGTGGCACAGCGCGCCGGGCTGGCATGGGCGGGGTTGCCGTGTTACTGCGAAAATAGACTATTTTTTGAGTCATTTAGGCGTCTAGCCGTTGTTTTTAATGCCTTAACAGCTATACATTTTATAGCTGTTCAGATTCGCTGGTCCATGAAGTTTTTAAGCATGGCGTGGCCGTGTTCGGTCAGGATGGACTCGGGGTGAAACTGCACGCCCTGAATCGGCAAGCTGGTGTGCCGCACCCCCATAATTTCACCGTCGTCGGTCCAGGCGGTCACCTGCAGCACGTCGGGGCAGCTGGCTTTGTCGATAGCCAGCGAGTGGTAGCGGTTGACGGTGAACTGCAGCGGCAAGTCGGCGAACACGCCTTGGCCTGTGGTGGTGATCAGGCTGGTTTTGCCGTGCATCAGCTGCTGCGCCCGAACGATCTGTCCGCCAAACGCCGCGCCAATCGCTTGGTGCCCCAAACACACCCCCAAAATCGGCAGTTTGCCGGCAAAGTGCGTAATCGCCGCCACCGAAATACCCGCCTCGGCTGGCGAGCAAGGGCCGGGCGAGATCACCAGCCGGTCAGGCCGATGCGCCGCAATTGCGTCCAGCGTAATGTCGTCATTGCGAAACACTTCGACTTGCGCGCCGAGCTCACCAAAATACTGCACGATGTTGTAGGTGAAGCTGTCGTAGTTGTCGATCATCAAGATTTTCATGGTTTAGCCTTGCGTGCGCAGACGATTGAACTCGCCACGCTCAAACTCAATGAAGGCGGCAATCATCGCGCGGTAGGTCGCCTCAATGACGGCCTGCGGCGCACCGGCCGCGAGGGCCTGCGCGCGCACCCGCTCGATGATGAACTCAATGCGTGGGCCATCAAAAATCTGGTCGGCATTTTGTTTGATTCGCGCCGCCTGGGCCACATAGCCGCTGCGCTCAGCCAGCAGGGCCACCACGCGCACGTCCAGCGCGTCAATGTGCTCGCGCACCTGCGCCATATTGCGGCAATGCTCAACTGTTGGACGCGTCATTGCAGCCCCTCTTCGACCAGTTCACTGGCCCGCAACAATGCCCGCGCTTTGGCTTCGGTTTCTCGCCATTCCAGCTCGGGCACCGAGTCGGCCACCACACCAGCTGCGGCCTGCACATACAGCATTTGGTCCTTGATGATGCCAGTGCGGATGGTGATGGCCACGTCCATGTCGCCGGAGTAGCTCAGGTAGCCGCAGGCGCCGCCGTAAAGCCCGCGTTTGGTCGGCTCCAGCTGGTCAATCAGCTCCATAGCGTGAACTTTTGGTGCACCGCTCAGTGTGCCGGCCGGGAAAGTGGCTTTAAGCACATCCATGCCGCTCAAGCCGCCCAGCAGTGCGCCCTCGACGTTACTGACGATGTGCATGACATGGCTGTAGCGCTCCACAGCGAACGCCTCGGTGACCTTGACCGAGCCTGTCTTGGCGATGCGGCCCATGTCGTTGCGCGCCAGATCAATCAGCATGACATGCTCGGCGCGCTCTTTGGGGTCGTTGATCAGCTCGTGCTCGGCCGCCTTATCGGCCTCGGGCGACGCGGCGCGTGGCCGCGTGCCAGCCAGGGGCCGAATGGTGAC
>JAYULP010000200.1:0-1885 GCA_043763445.1 Polaromonas sp. | reverse complement strand
GCACACCGGACTTTTTAAAGTCGTGAAAGTGGTGGGCTACGCTGTTGGCCGTGAGCCAAGTGCGTGCTTTTTTTACCGTGTCGCAGTTGGCAATGCCGTAGATGATGACCATGACTGTATTTTCACATCAGCCGCTACGCGGCCCATAAGCGACTGCGCGACAATTGTGCGCAGCATGCAAAAACTCCCCACACCCGAGCTACCCCCTTTCGGTCTAGCTAACCCTTCGGTTGACAGCTCACTAGTCGATTGGCTAGCCTACTGCGAGACGCTGCACCCCACTGCCATTGACATGAGTCTGGAGCGGGTGCGGGCGGTAGCCGAGCGCATGGGGCTGGCTTTTTCCTGCCCGGTCATTACAGTGGCGGGCACCAACGGCAAAGGCTCCACCTGTGCCATGTTGGAGTCCATTTTGGCGCAGTCGGGCTACCGCACCGGACTGTTTACCTCACCGCATCTGGTGGACTTTGAAGAGCGCTGTCGGATTCGCGGCGAGGTGGTGACTGCGCAGGCGCTAGTGCCGGCTTTTGCCGAGGTCGAGCAGGCCCGACGCGAGATTTCTTTGACGTATTTTGAGTTCACTACGTTGGCAATTTTGCAGCGTTTGGCCAGCAGTGAATTGGACGTTGTCATTCTCGAAGTTGGGCTAGGCGGGCGACTGGATGCGGTCAACATCATCGACGCCGACTGCGCCGTGATCACCAGCATTGATCTGGACCACATGGCCTTGCTCGGCAACACCCGCGAAGCTATCGGGCGGGAAAAAGCCGGCATTATGCGAGCTGGCAGACCGGTGGTAGTGAGCGACCCGGTTCCGCCCCAAAGCATCATCGACCATGCGGCTGAAATTGGTGCGGATCTGTGGCGATTCGGTGTGGATTTTAACTTTTCGGGCGACAAGCAGCAATGGGGCTGGGCTGGGCGAGGACGGCGGTATTCGGGGCTGGCTTACCCGGCTCTGCGCGGTGCCAATCAACTGGTCAATGCAGCAGGCGTGTTGGCTGCGTTGGCGGCATTACGCGATGTGCTGCCGGTCACTGCTCAGTCGGTACGTGGGGGGCTGTCGATGGTGGAGCTGCAAGCGCGCTTTCAAATCATTGCAGGTCAACCGACGCTGGTGTTGGACGTAGCGCACAACCCGCATTCCGTCGCTGCGTTGGCCGAAAACTTGGACGCCATGGGTTTTTACCCATGTACCCATGCCGTTTTCGGGGCGATGGCTGACAAAGACCTGAACACTATGTTGGCGCGCCTCAAGCCGTTGATCGACAAGTGGTATTTCACTGATTTGCCCACGCCACGCGCTGCCTGCGCTCACGAGTTGCTCGTGACCTTCCAAAATGGCCAAGCCAGCCAGACGACACCAGCACAGTGTGTTGCTACCGCGCATGCGTCGCCGGAGGCGGCGCTTCAACAAGCCATTAAGGCCGCTGACCCCGCTGATAGAATTGTGGTGTTTGGATCGTTCTACACGGTTGGCGGAATTTTGAAATCGGGTGTTCCCCGGTTGTTTGCACCCCATGCGGTTTAAGTTGTTCTGGTCTTGACAGGCAGCTGGACGGCACAGCGGCGGCGCAACCCGTTTTTTCCGCCCGACTACACCGAAATTAACGTCGATATCAGCGGAGCCTAGCCCCTACACCACGTCAAGTTATGTCGTTTTTCAATTTTCGCCGCGCCAGTACCAATCCTCCCGCCGTCCAGAGTGTTGCGCCTGAAAACGCGGAGACGTTGCGTCGTCGTGCCAAACATCGGCTGATCGGATCAGCGGTACTGGTGTTAATTGCTGTAGTTGGATTTCCGCTGGTGTTTGACACGCAGCCTCGGCCGATGGCTGTGGATATTCCGATTGAGATTCCGAGTAAGGCCACTGCCAAGCCGCTGA
>JAYULP010000199.1:0-1891 GCA_043763445.1 Polaromonas sp. | reverse complement strand
TTTTTTGTGCATCGGGCAACAGTTACAAAGCGTAAATTTCTTATTTATCAGCCAACACGTCTAATTTTTACCCGATATGTAACATTTATATTACACATTGATTTTTATTGAACTATTGAACTATTGAACTATGCAAAAACAGACCCTTTCTTTTCAGGCCGAAGTCGCTCAGTTGCTCAAGCTGGTTACGCACTCTTTGTATTCGAACCCCGAGATTTTTTTACGTGAGCTCATCTCTAACGCTTCAGACGCTTGCGACAAGCTGCGCTTTGAGGCGCTCAACGACGCCGGACTGTACGAATCGGACGCGGAGCTCAAGGTCAAGGTCAGCTTTGACAAAGTGGCCAAAACACTGACCATCGCTGACAACGGCATTGGGTTGAGTAGCCAAGAGGCGATTGACAACCTAGGCACCATCGCCAAGAGCGGCACCCGGGACTTTATGGACAAGCTCTCCGGCGACCAAAAAAACGACGCGCAGCTCATTGGCCAGTTTGGCGTGGGCTTCTACTCTGGGTTTATCGTGGCGGACCGCATCACGGTTGAAAGCCGCCGCGCGGGCTTGCCCACCGCCCAAGGCGTGCGCTGGTCAAGCGCCGGTACCGGCGAGTTTGACGTAGCCGACATTGAGCGCGCCGAGCGTGGCACTACCATCACCTTGCACCTCAAAGAGGACACCCAAGACTACCTTAACGCCTACAAGCTCAAAGGCATTATTAATAAGTATTCTGACCATATTTCCCTGCCGATCCTGATGGCCATGGAAGAGTGGAAAGACGGCGAAAATGACCAGCCCGGCGAGATGGTGGTGACAGGCCAGTGGGAGACGGTCAACCAAGCAGCGGCCTTGTGGACGCGCGCGAAAAAAGATATTTCGCCAGACCAATATGACGAGTTTTACAAACAAATCAGCCGCGACAGCGAAGCACCGCTGGCGACCACACACAATCGCGTTGAAGGTGCCACTGAGTACACGCAGTTGCTGTTCATTCCCCGCAAGGCGCCGATGGACATGTTCAACCGTGACAAGGCCGCCGGTGTGAAGCTCTACGTGAAGCGTGTTTTCATCATGGATGACGCACAAGCGTTGATGCCAGTTTACTTGCGCTTTGTTAAGGGCGTGGTGGACTCTAGCGACTTGCCGCTGAACGTCTCGCGTGAGCTGCTGCAGGAAAGCCGTGCTGTCAAAGCCATCCGGGAAGGCTGCACCAAGCGCGTACTGGGCATGCTGGAGGACATGGCCCGACACAACGATTTGCCCGTTGCCGCTGGCGATGGTGTCACTGACGTGACATCCGACGAAGACAAGGCGCAGGTCGGCAAATACAGCCAGTTCTACGCTGAGTTCGGTGCCGTGCTCAAAGAAGGTCTGGGCGAGGACTTTGCCAACCGGGACCGCCTAGCCAAACTGCTGCGTTACACCAGCTCGACCACCGACACGCCGACGGTTAGCTTTGCTGACTACAAGGCGCGAATGAAAGACGGACAAGACGCGATTTACTACATCACCGCTGAGACGCTGGCCGCTGCCAAAAATAGCCCTCAGTTAGAGATTTTCCGTAAAAAAGGCATTGAAGTGTTGTTGATGGCCGACCGAGTAGATGAATGGACACTTAACTACATCTATGAGTTCGACGGCACGCCGCTGCAGTCTGTGGCCAAAGGCGCAGTGGACTTGGGCAAGCTGCAGGACGAGGACGAAAAAAAAGCAGCACAAGAAGCGCAAACCCAGTTCAAACCAATACTGGACCGGCTAAAAGCGGCATTAGGTGACCTGGTCAAGGATGTCCGCGCAACCACCCGCCTGGTGGACTCGCCGGCTTGCTTGGTGGTCCAAGATGGCGACATGTCCACCCAGCTTGCTCGCATGCTCAAGCAAGCGGGACAAGTA
>JAYULP010000198.1:0-4687 GCA_043763445.1 Polaromonas sp. | reverse complement strand
TTGCCGCTGCGCGCTTGGATCTGAAATAACTTTTCACCGGGACTTATTGACGCTCATGACAGTTTCCACCCATGGCATGAGGCTCGCATGGGGGCCTCGCACACTGCGCGCTTCGGTTGAGCTGTTGTCGTCCATGCGCTTTTCGATTTCGCTGTTGACGGTAATTTGCATCGCCTCGGTCATTGGCACGGTGCTCAAACAGCAAGAGCCACTGGGCAATTATGTCAACCAGTTTGGGCCGTTTTGGGCTCAGGTGTTCAGCCTAGTGAGCCTCAACACGGTCTACAGTGCTTGGTGGTTTTTGTTGATTTTGGCTTTTTTGGTGATTTCAACCTCGCTGTGCATCAGCCGCAACACGCCGAAAATTCTGGCGGACTACAACCAGCTCAAAGAAAACGTACGCGAGCAAAGTCTCAAAGCGTTCGGCCACCGCGCCAGTAATTTGTTGCGCGAGTGCCCTGAAGTCGCAGCGCGGCGAATCGGTCAAGCCCTTGTCGACAGCGGCTGGAAGGTCAAGCTGCAGCAGCGCCTCGGCGCTGGCAGTGCGGACGGCGCTGGCTGGATGGTGGCGGCCAAAAAAGGCTCGGCTAACAAGCTGGGCTATATTGCCGCGCACAGCGCTATTGTGTTGGTGTGCATTGGCGGTTTGCTTGACGGCGACATGGTTGTGCGGGCCCAGATGTGGCTGAACGGTAAATCGACCTACACCGGCGGCGGGCTGATTGCTAATGTGCCGGCGCAGCACCGGCTGGGCGACGGTAACCCGACCTTTCGGGCTAACTTGCTGGTAGCCGAAGGTAGCCAATCGAGCACCGCCATTTTGAACCAGCCGGGTGGCGTGCTGCTGCAAGAGTTGCCCTTTTCGATTGAGCTGAAGAAATTCATCGTTGAGTACTATTCCACCGGCATGCCCAAGCTGTTTGCCAGCGACATCGTGATTCACGACAAGGAAACCGGCGACGCCATTGCGGCCCGTGTTGAGGTTAATCATCCTGCAAGTTTCAAAGGGGTGGAAATCTACCAGTCAAGTTTTGATGACGGCGGCTCCCGCGTCAAGCTCAAAGCCATTCCCATGGGCGCGGCAGTCAAACCGTTTGAGCTTGAAGGCACCATTGGCGGCTCCAGTGAGGTCAGCAACGGAGCCGAAAAATTGACACTGGAATATGCCGGCTTGCGGGTCATCAATGTCGAGAACTTCGCCGGCCCGGTTGGCTCAGGCACGGATGTGCGCAAAGTAGACCTGCGCCAGGCCATTGATGCGCGGCTCGGGTCAGCCAACAAAACCGTCACCCAAAAAGAGCTGCGCAATGTTGGCCCTAGCGTGACCTACAAATTGCGTGACGGCGCGGGTCAGGCGCGTGAATATCAAAACTACATGCTCCCGGTGAAAATGGATGCCGCACCAGACAGCGTTGCGGTGTTCCTGTTGGGCGTGCGTCAGAACCCGGCCGATGCATTTCAGTACCTGCGGATCCCCGCCGATGCCGAGGGCAGTATGCAAACCTTTTTACGGCTGCGCGCCGCCTTAAACGAGCCGGTGCAGCGCGAGCAGGCCGTCGCCCGCTACAGCGCAAAAGCGATGTCTGCGGACCGGCCTGAGCAGGCTAGCCAGCTGGCCGAGTCCGCATCCAAAGCGCTGTCTTTGTTTGCGGGCACGCCAGTCGATGGCAAGCCCGCGTCGGTAGCAGGGCTGCAGGCTATTTCGGACTTTATGCAAAGCAATGTGCCGCAGTCCGAGCGCGACCGCGCTGGCGAAGTGCTGATTCGCATCCTCAACGGCACGCTGTACGAGCTGGCGCAACAAACCCGCGCTGCGGCGGGTCTCAAGCCCCTGGAACAAAGTGAAGCCAGCCAAGCGTTCATGGCCCAAGCGGTGCTCAGCCTGTCAGATGCCTTTCAGTACCCGGCGCCCATGGCCTTTGAGCTGGTGGACTTCACTCAAGTGCAAGCCAGTGTGTTCCAAGTCGCGCGTGCGCCTGGCAAAATTATTGTTTATTTGGGCTGCGGCTTTTTGATCCTTGGTATTTTTGCCATGCTTTATGTGCGCGAGCGCCGTGTCTGGGTCTGGCTAGTGCCGGTTAAACCCGCGGGCAGCACCGACGATGGTGGCAATTCCAGTGCTTTTTCGGGACACAGCCAAGCCACCATGGCGTTGTCGACTAACCGCAAGACAATGGATGGCGACCAAGAGTTTGACATGTTGAAAACAAAACTTTTACAGGCAGCGCCATGAGCAGCAACCTATTGAGCAACGACCGTATCACAACCACTTTGACCGCTGGCAAGCGTTTAGCAGCGGGAACCGAGCCTGGCGTGCGTTTGAGCCTGGGCTACTTTACCCAGCGAAATAGCTTTGACTGGCTGTTCGCTGTGCTGGTAGCTGTGGGCGCCCTGTTTGCATTTGCCCAATATGCCAGTTTCATGGACGGGTATGAAAAAGCTATTTTGGCGGGCGCTGTGCCAGCAGTTGTGGCTATGGGCTGGTTTTGGCGCCCACTACAAGCACTGATGGCCGCTGTTGCCGCGTTTTCACTGCTTGGCATTGCGTCATACCAAGGCGATTTGGGCCGAGCGGAACAGGTGTTTTGGCTGAAGTATTTTTTGTCCAGTCAGTCGGCTATTTTGTGGATGAGCGTGCTGTTTTTCATGAGTACGATTTTTTACTGGGTTGGTATGTTTGCCGGCGGCAAGGCCGCTGCGGTGGCGGGCGAGGGCACGAACGCGGGGGCCGGTACCGCATTTGAATCAATGGGCTCCAAGCTCGCATGGGTCGCGGTGGGCATGGCGCTGATTGGCACTATGGTGCGCTGGTATGAAAGCTACCTGGTTGGCGCTGACATCGGACACATCCCCGTCAGCAACCTGTATGAGGTGTTCGTGTTGTTTTCGTGGATGACCGCGGCGTTCTACCTTTATTTTGAAGCGCAATACAAAACGCGCTCGCTCGGGGCTTTTGTCATGCTGGTGGTTAGCGCGGCGGTTGGTTTTTTGCTTTGGTACACCGTGGCGCGCGAAGCCCATGAAATCTTGCCGCTGGTGCCTGCGCTGAAAAGCTGGTGGATGAAACTGCATGTACCAGCCAACTTCATCGGCTACGGCATGTTTGCGCTGGCGGCGATGGTCTCACTGGCCTACCTGATCAAGCAACAAGCGCTCCAGACGCAGTGGTACAAGCTCACCCCGTTGTGGTTGTTGGGCGTAGTGCTGTGTTTTATTCCGCTGGTATTCCGGCAAAACTCGATGGGGGCCAGTGGCTCAGGCGAGCTCGGGTACTGGGGTGGCTATTTGCTGCTGTCCACATTGATTACTGCCGGGATTTTGCTGGGCCGCCGCCAAATTGCAGTGCGCTTGCCCAGCTTCGAGGTGCTTGATGACGTGATGTACAAGTCAATTGCGGTTGGCTTTGCCTTTTTCACCATTGCCACTGTATTGGGCGCGTTCTGGGCAGCGGAGGCATGGGGCGGCTACTGGAGCTGGGACCCGAAAGAAACCTGGGCTCTGATTGTTTGGCTCAACTATGCGGCTTGGCTGCATATGCGGCTGATGAAAGGCCTGCGCGGCACGGTATCAGCTTGGTGGGCATTGACCGGCTTGGCAGTGACGTCGTTTGCGTTTCTTGGCGTTAATATGTTTTTGTCGGGACTACACAGCTACGGCACTTTGTAGGGCTGTTTTGAGTCCTTGTTCGCAGCGCCCACGTACCGCGACCAACGCCCGGTGTTTCAATGCACTCACTGCACTCAAGGATTTATATGCTGATTAAAACCAACAACACCGGCTTTAACCATCCGCTGCCCAGCGACATCACGCCGCAACAAACCTATCAGCAGCGGCGCGATTTGATCAAACTCATGGCCACCGGCGCAGCAGGCGTGGCAATGGCCACATGGGCTGGGCGCCAAGCCCATGCCCAAGCCCACCAAAAGCCCGGCAAGCTGGCGACGTTCGCCGGCGCAAAGTCAGCGGTGGCCGGTGCGGCGGTGATGGACAAGGTAACCGACTACAAGGACGCCACCAGTTACAACAACTTCTATGAGTTTGGTACGGACAAAGCCGACCCCGGTAAAAATGCACACACCCTGGTCACCAAACCGTGGTCCATCGCCGTGGAAGGCCTGGTCAAGCAGCCGAAGACTTACACACTTGAAGAGTTGATGAAGCTCAGCGCGCAGGAAGAGCGCATTTACCGGCTGCGCTGTGTGGAGGGCTGGTCGATGGTTATTCCCTGGACCGGGTATTCGCTGTCCGAGTTGATCAAAAAAGTCGAGCCGTTAGGCAGTGCTAAGTATGTGGAGTTCACTACCCAAGCGGACCCCAAAACCATGCCGTTTGTTGGCTCACGCGTGCTGGAGTGGCCGTATGTCGAAGCGCTACGGATGGACGAAGCAATGCACCCTTTGGCCATGTTGACGTTTGGCATGTACGGTGAGTTGCTAGCCAGCCAAAACGGAGCGCCGGCTCGCATGGTGTTGCCTTGGAAGTACGGCTTTAAAAGCGGAAAAAGTATTGTCAAAATACGTTTTACTGACAAGGAGCCACGCACCGCCTGGAACAAAGCAGCGTCACAGGAGTATGGTTTTTACTCCAATGTCAATCCCGCAGTAGACCATCCCCGCTGGAGCCAGGCCACAGAGCGCCGCATCGGAGAGGACGGGCTGTTCGCCAAAAAGCGTAAAACACTTATGTT
>JAYULP010000197.1:0-1896 GCA_043763445.1 Polaromonas sp. | reverse complement strand
TGTACTCCGAGCTCTGCGCAAAACGCGCCATCACAAAAATGGTCCCTATCAGCACTGAAATCGGCATCAGCTCGTACAAACGGCTTGGAGTCAACAAGCCGACATAGAGCAAAGCATGCCGCAGTTGGTAGACGTCATTTACCGCGCTCAGGCCGTTGTTTTTGCCCAGGTTCTGCAGTTCGTCCACCAGGTCAAAAAAGAAAAAAAGTGCCAGAAAGCCCAAAGTAACCATCCCAATGGCAACCAGCACTTCGCTGTAAATCAGTCGGCGCACAGTTTTCATGCTGACGCACTTACCGGGCGCGATGGCATGGCCTGCAACGCAATGACCTTGCGCCTAGGGCGCACTCGCCAGTTGTAGTGGCGCTTAGCGAGCCAAGCGCTAGCGAGCAGCAAAACTCCGCCATGCAAAAACAACAACAAATTCGTGAAAGTGACCGCGCCGCCAAAAATCCAGCTTTGACCCAGATTTAACAGGTTGTTGTAGACGATAAAAATCAGCAAAATAAACAGTGTGTTGCCGCTGCGACCAGCACGCGGGTTAACCGTTGCCAAGGCAATAGCCAACACCACAAAATTGACAGCGGACAAAGCCAAACCAATGCGCCAGGCTAACTCGCCAAGGTTACTAAGGCTTGGGGCCTCAATAAGGTCGCGCGTGGACAGCAGCTTGGACTCCAACGGCCGATCGCCAAGCCCGGGGGCGTTACTCGTGCGAGTGCCGTACTCCTCAAACTCAGTGATCTTCACGGTTGATTGCCCAACCAAGTGTTCTAGGCGCTGGCCGCCGGACAGCCATAAAAACGGCGCGTTGTCTCGACTCTCAACACGCCCGAACTTGGCAGTAGTCATTGTGCTTTTGTCTTTTTCTGTTGAGGCAATAAATACGTTGGTACTGCCCTTTTTCTCGACCGTATCTCGGTCAATGAAAAACACACGATTGCCGTTTGACGACTCCTGAAATTGTCCCGGTGCCACGCGCTCAAGGTCGCCGCGTTGTTGATAACGCAGCTGCATGGCCTTGGTCTGCTGATTTGCCCAAGGCCACACGAACATGGACGACACGGTAACGACCAGCAGCACAGGCCACGCAAAGCGAAACAACGGTCGAAGTAGCGCTGCAAGGCTTTGCCCACTGGTAAGCCACACCACCATTTCACTGTCACGGTACATGCGTGACAGCGCACTGACCATGGCAATAAACAGCGACAGAGTCAAAATAGTCGGCAGGCGACCCAGTGCTGAATAGGCCATAAACAGCGTGACGTCTTGCGCACTGATCGTGCCTCGGGCGGCTTGTCCTAGCGTGCGGATCAAGACAATTGTCATGACGATAGTGATGAGTACAACGACAGTCGCGCCAAAGCTGCGGGCCAGCTCTTTGCGAATGGAGGATTGGAATAACATGGGTGGTGATCGTCGCTTCTTGCTGAACTGACTGTTGAGGTCACTTAACTCTCCAACGGACCGCGAATTATGGACTTTGAACTTAAACCTCTTTCTTTGAGCCAAATTTGTCTTGAAAAATGCGACGCTTTAATTGTGCTGGTGCCTCAAACCGGATTGACGGGGTCAGGCGCACTGTGCACACTGGCCCGCTCAGCGCATCAAGCAGGTGATTTCGACAACAAGCCTGGCAAGCTGCTGAGTGCTTACCGGGTAGACGCTATTGCAGCGCGCCGTGTAGTTTTAGTCGGGGCGGGGGACGGGAGCCAAAAGAGCATTCGCCGCGCAGTAACGGCCGCGATAGGCAGCATCAAAGCTAGCAACGCTGAAAAAGTCATTGTCTGCCTGAGCGCGCTGGACAGCCTGAGCCCGGAGACAGCGTCGGCCTCGGTTTGCGCCACCGTGATTGCCTGCGCTGACGCGGCCTACTGCTACACCACCACCAAAGGT
>JAYULP010000196.1:0-4701 GCA_043763445.1 Polaromonas sp. | reverse complement strand
TGGTGCTGCAGCCCGCTAGCGTCAGCAGGGTAGCGGCCGCGAGGGAAATCAAAAGTTTCGAGTCCATGGTGTGTGCCTTTCAAAAACAAGATGCTTTTAGCGCGGCAGCTAGCGCGTAGCGCGGGACTTTTAGCCTCGTCAAGCGTTAGCAATACCGGGCCTTACCACTGTAGAGCGCTCGCGTGGACACGTCTGTAGGCCCGTGCCGCCAGCGCCTGTGGGCCCTGTGTTGTCAGCGCAAACTGCTTTTGACTGACCACGCGCCTGAACTTGGCACTCAAGCCTAGCGCTTGAACTGAGCGCTTGAATCTAGCGCTAAAGCCTGGCACTGAAGCCTGGCACTGAAGCCTTGCGCTTAAACCTTGCGCTTAAACCTTGCGCTTAAACCTGCCGATTTCGTGCCAGCGGCGGGTTACGGGCAAAGTAGCGGTTAATGCCCCGCATTAGCGCGTCAGCTAGCTGGGTTTGGTAGGCTTCGCTGCGCAGTTTGGCTTCTTCGTCTGGGTTGCTGATAAAGGCGGTTTCAACCAGCACGCTGGGAATGTCGGGCGCTTTGAGTACCGCAAAGCCGGCTTGCTGCACTGTGGGCTTGTGCAGCTTGCCCACGTTGCCGATTTCTCCTACCAGGGCTGAGCCCAGCTTCAGGCTGTCTTTAATTTGCGCGGTAGTGCTCATGTCCAACATAGCTTTTTGTACCTGCGCGTCCTTGGACCTGGTGTTGAGTCCGCCCACCACATCAGCGGCGTTTTCTTTGTCCGCCATCCAGCGCGCTGCGCTGCTAGATGCGCCCTTGTCGCTCAGTGCAAACACGCTTGCGCCCTGCGGTCGGTCGGTGAAAAAGGCGTCGGCATGGATGCTCACGAACAGGTCAGCCTGCACCCGCCGCGCTTTGTCTACCCGGGTGCCTAGCGGCACGAAAAAGTCACTGTCGCGGGTTAAAAACGCCCGCATATTGGGCTGCTGGTTGATGCGCTCGCGCAGCCGGTGGGCAATTTGCAGCACCACGTCTTTTTCCCGGGTGCCGCCCGGGCCAATGGCGCCGGGGTCTTCGCCGCCGTGGCCCGGGTCCAGCGCGACGATCACTAGGCGGTCAGTTTTCCCGGTGCCAGCAGGCGGCTGAACTGGGCCTTTGGCTGTGGGCGTATCACGCCGCTCAACCGCCAGCGGTGGCGCGCCTGACCCCATTGCTGGGGCAGGAGCCAGTGCTGTGGGTTTGCCGGCCTGCTTGGCCATCAGGGTGCCTAGGACGTCTGCTGCGCCCGACGCGGGCGGCGCGGCATTGGCCTGCGGGCCGGGCAGTTGTTTGTCGGCCAAACGCTCGGCAATCAGTTGCTCCAGCGGGTCGGGCCTTTGGCTCGGGTACAGGTCAAACACCAGCCGGTACTGGTAGGCGGCTATGGGCGGCAAAGTGAACACTTGCGGCGCAATCGGCTGCTTCAGGTCAATAACTAGCCGCACCACGCCTGGGGCGTTTTGCCCAACGCGAATGCCCAAGATATTCGGGTCGTCCGGCTTGACCTTGGCGACCAGCTCGCGCAGCGCAGGAATCAGGTCAATGCCTTCAATGTCCACCGCCAAGCGCGGTGGCTCGGCAATTAAAAACTGCTTAGCCTTGATCTCCCCGTCAGACTCAATCGTCAGCCGCGTGTAGTCCGGGGACGGCCAGACCCGCACCGCCACGATGCTGGCGCCGCGTGCCAAGTGCTGCATGCCAAGCAGCAGCACCACGCTGGCGCGTTGCAGCGCTTGACGGCGGCTGACGGGCAGCGGCTGTGGCACGCTCATGTGAGGCTCTGCGCTAGGGCTAGGCCCGCTGGGGTAAACGCCGACACGGTAACTTGCCGCGTTTGGTCAGCCAGCGACTCAATGGCAATCGACAGGTCGGCCTGCGGCAGGTAGCGCCCTGCTTTGTCGGGCCACTCCACCAGTTTTAAGCCGGGGCTCGCAAAAATGTCGCGAAACCCGGCGTCTTCCCATTCATCAGGCGCACTGAAGCGGTAAAAGTCGCAGTGCCAAACCGACAGCGCCGCGGCACCAGCGGCCGGTTTTTCCACCGTGTAGGCCTCAACGACAGCATAGGTTGGGCTTTTAACCCGGCCGGTCACGCCCAAGGCGTGCAGCAGG
The DNA here is from genome assembly GCA_043763445.1 of Polaromonas sp. Lineage (GTDB taxonomy): Bacteria > Pseudomonadota > Gammaproteobacteria > Burkholderiales > Burkholderiaceae_C > Polaromonas. Next base: position 2,577 of record JAYULP010000196.1, on the reverse strand, counting down.
TGCCGCGCAAACGTGGTTTTACCCGCACCCAGCTCGCCGTGCAAAGTGATCAGCGCGGTGACGATGGCGCGGTGTTGCGCCAGGGTCTGTGCAAACGCCATGGTGGCCTTCTCGTCGGCCCAGCACGTTTTTTTTACAATCAACGGGTGGTTAGCAACAGTCATCAATTCAATCATCCCTTAAGCACCCTGGTGGTGCAAATTCAAGCTTGGGCGCGCGAGCTTGGATTCTCGCAAGTCGGCATTGCCGGCGTTGACTTGTCCTCAGCAGAGCCTGGATTATCGGCTTGGCTGGCCGCTGGATTTCACGGCGACATGCACTACATGGCAACGCATGGGCTCAAGCGTGCCCGGCCTGCCGAGTTAATTGCTGGCACAGTAAGCGTCATCACGGTGCGTATGAATTACTTGCCCGCCCGCGCCACTGCAGCGGTGAGCCCAGCACAGCCTGATGACTGGCAGGCCGTAGAGTTCAGCCGTTTGGAGCGGCCGCTCGAAGGCGTTGTGTCGGTCTATGCGCGCGGCCGGGACTACCACAAGGTGTTGCGCCGTCGCCTGCAACAGCTTGGCGAGAAAATCGCCGCCAAAGTGCAGCCATTGGGCCACCGCGCCTTTACCGACTCTGCGCCGGTGATGGAGGCCGAACTGGCGGCACGCTCAGGCCTTGGCTGGCGCGGCAAGCACACCTTGCTGATTCACCGCGACGCTGGCTCGATGTTTTTTTTGGGTGAAATCTACCTCGATCTGGCACTGCCGCCCACTGCGGCAAGCTCGGAGCACTGCGGCAGCTGCAGCGCTTGCATCACCGTGTGCCCGACCCAGGCCATCATTGCGCCGCACCGGCTGGACGCGCGGCGCTGTATTTCTTATTTGACAATTGAGCACGCAGGCCCGATTGCGCTGGAGCTGCGCGCACTGATAGGCAACCGGATTTATGGCTGCGACGACTGCCAGCTGGTGTGTCCCTGGAATAAATTCGCCCAGCGCAGCGCCTTGCCTGACTTTGATGAACGCGCTGGCCTAACCGGCCAGCAGCTCACCACCTTGTTTGCCTGGACCGAGGCGGAGTTTTTGCACTTCACTGAAGGCAGTCCAATACGCCGCATTGGCCATGAGCGCTGGCTGCGCAACTTGGCCGTGGCCATGGGCAATGCGCTGCGCAGTGGCGGCGACGCCCAGCGACTTGCCGCTATTCGGGCCAGCCTTCTTGCCCGGCGGGCGCAGCCGAGTGCGCTGGTGGACGAGCATGTGGCGTGGGCGCTAGCCGGCTAGTAACAGGCGCAGAGCATGTTTTGATGCCGATTTTTGGTCTAAATTACCTGTAGCCGTTGTTATTAAACGCTGAGCAGCTATTAAAAATATAGCGTTACAAGGTCGTCGCTAAGGTGCGACCTTATCGCCGCAGCGCTTGCTGACTATTGATTACTGACCAGTGACCACCGTCCAGTGACCACGATATTCAGGCTGTGCGCCTGCTAGTCGACACGTCTGGCAGGGCGGCTGAAAAAAAAACGGTGGGCTATTGGGCGCAAGGCCTACCGGAGCCAACGAAGCGCTCAGCGCTGCGTTCGCGCTGAGTTCGTCCACGCCCGGCCGGCACAAACCAGCCGCCTTCGACAGGCTCAGGGCGAACGCGAAGCGAAGACTTCACCAGGCCCAATTAGTCGCTACGGTGGCTCAGTTGGAAGCAGCAAGTAGTTTGCGATGTCACCTCGCCGGTTCGAGCGTATTTTTTCTGCCTGTGCGCCGCCGCCGTGTGTGCAGGCTTGGCCAGTGCCGCTACAGCTCAGTTGCCGCTTGGCACGTTGGCGCGGCTGCCAGTGTCACTTGGCTGTAGGCAGCACGACCGCCATCGTCGCTTGGGTGATTGCCGAGCCGCTGCTCGCTGTTCAAGGCGCTGGGGTAGGCCGCGCCGGTGATAGTGGTGGGGCCACCGAGCTGCACCATGCGCCAGCTGAAGGCTGCATTTTGGGCACCGCTACAGTGTCCACTACCGCTGCCAGCTCAGCTGGCAACAAAAAAAGTAGCTTTAATTCGCTCACAGACTTCACGCCGATCATCAATACCGCCGCTGTGCCCAACATCATTGCAGTGCGGCCGAGTTTTCCGGCGCGCAACCACCAGCGCTTTGCGGCGGCGCTGGCGAGCCCCCGGCAAACACCCGTTTGCATCGTCCGGCACCGGCCATCTGCAGATAGCGCGGTATAAAGGCCTGAGCGTATGTCATCGCCGGTATTTCCTGCCGCGGCGCAGGCCCGGCGCTCAACAACACCGCAGCCGGCCAGGTGCCGATGATTTTTGACAACAGGCCTTCAGCGCTGTGGTGCATTTTGCAAAACCGCCTGATCTCCATCGCCGTGGCTGCTCCACAACGCCTTGCCGCGCTGCCTGAGGCACCGACGTTTGAACAAGTCCGCTTAGAACCGGTTAACCGCCTGGCCCAGCACCGCATCATCGGCCCCCGGGGAGTAGCGCAAAGAGGTGGCGTGTAAGGTCAGTGGCAGCGTGAAAAAATCACTGGACGAGCCGGTCGTGCGCGGGGGCTTTTCGGGCACTGGCGCCATCATCACTGGCAACA
>JAYULP010000195.1:0-4706 GCA_043763445.1 Polaromonas sp. | reverse complement strand
TACGGCGTGGCCATGCTTTGCTACGTAACACCGAAAGAGCACCTGGGCTTGCCCAACCGCGACGACGTCAAGCAGGGCCTGATTGCCTACAAAATTGCGGCCCACGCGGGCGACCTGGCCAAAGGCTACCCAGGCGCGCAGATGTGGGACAACGCAGTGTCCAAGGCACGTTTCGAGTTTCGCTGGGAAGACCAATTCCGGCTCGCCATCGACCCCGACACGGCCATGAAGTACCACGACGAAACGCTGCCGAAGGAAAATGCCAAGGTAGCGCATTTTTGTTCGATGTGCGGGCCGAAGTTTTGCTCAATGAAGATCTCGCAGGAAGTACGCGAGTTTGCGCGGCTCAATCCCGCCACGACCACCTTGGCGACGCCGCCCGGCGTGATCCCGATCAAGCAAATCAGCCCGGACATGGCCAGCGGTTTTGAGGAAAAAGCCAAGGAATTTCGCGCCGGCGGCAGCGAGATTTATTCCTGAGCCTGCCCATCCCCGTTTGCGCTGAGCCGGCCCAAAAGCCGCCCTACAGCGCCTTAACAAGCTCAGCTCAAACGGCGGGCTAGAGCCTGCAACATTCACCTATGCCTTTTGCAACGGAGCTTCACATTGGCATCGCCGGGGCCGGTTTGGCGGGCCGCTCGCTGGCCTGGCGGCTGCTGCGCGCTGGCTGCCGCGTTAGCTTGTTTGACGCGCGCTGCCGCAGCGACGTGGCCAGCGCTTCGCACACTGCAGCAGCGATGCTGTCCCCGCTGGCCGAGCTGGCTGTGTCGGACGAGCTGGTGTTTGAACTCGGCCAGCGCTCCATGGCGCTGTGGCCGCAGTGGGTGGCCGAGTTGGCAGAAGGCGGCGGCGAGCCGGTGTACTTGCGGCAGGAGGGCACGCTGGTAGTAGCGCACACGCCAGACAACGCCAGCTTGGAGCACTTCAGCCGCCTGCTGCACCACAAGCTGCCAGCGGCCAGCCAGTCACAGGTTCAGCCGCTGAATGCCCGCGCTGTGGCCGAGCTGGAGCCGCTGCTGGCCGGGCGCTTTGCCAAGGGGCTGTACCTTGCTGGCGAGGGCCAGCTGGCCAATGACCAGTGGATGGCCGCGCTGGCGCTGGAAATTGACCGCCTCAAAGGGCAGTGGCATGAAGGCGTCAACGTCGAGCAGCTCAGCGCCCATGCCATTACTGCAGCGGGCACCGTGCACACGGTGGATGTGGCGGTAGACACCCGCGGCGTTGGCAGTCAGAGCACGTTACCCACTTTGCGCGGCGTGCGCGGCGAGGTGCTGCGGGTAGCTTGCCCCGGCGTGACGCTGCGCCGCCCGGTGCGGCTGATGCATCCGCGCTACCAGCTGTATCTGGCCCCACGCCCGAACTACGAGTTTGTAGTCGGCGCGACCGAGCTGGAGTCGCAAGACACCGGGCCGGTCACGGTGCGGTCGGTGCTGGAGCTGGCCAGTGCGCTGCACAGCCTGCACCCCGCCTTTGGCGAGGCCCGCGTGCTGCGCATGAACGCCGCGCTGCGCCCGGCGACCGACGACCACCGGCCTGTGCTGGCGCAGCGCGATGGCGTGTGGCACCTCAACGGCTTGTTTCGCCACGGCTACCTGTGCGCCCCCGCGCTGGTGACGGACCTGACCACCCTTTTGTTGGCCCACTGACCATGACTTTTTTAGACATCTGTTTGAACGGCAAGACCATCACCACCAGTGCTGCCACCCTGCAGGCCTTGCTGCTGGACCAAGGCTACATGCTGGACAACGCTTTTGCCTGCGCCATCAACAACGGCTTTGTGCCGCGCACGCAGTGGCCGGCTCGGTTGCTTGTGATGCGCGACCGCATTGATGTCATCACCCCTATCGCCGGTGGCTAAGGCGGTGGCTGTCTTGCTGTCCGCTCGTGTCGCACAGCGTCCAGCGCCGTTGCAAGACGTCTGCTTGAAAACAAACCCATGACCACTCGCATTGACCCCTTGATCGCACAGCCTACTCCTTGGAGCGTGGCGGGCACCGCGCTGCACAGCCGGTTTTTCCTCGGTACATCGCACTACCCGTCGCCACAGGTGCTGCACGACGCAGTCACCGCCAGCGGCTGCCAGGTGCTCACCGTCGGCTTGCGCCGCTTGCAGCCGGAAAGCGGCGGTGGCAACAGTTTTTGGCAGCGTGTGCAGGCCATGGGCTGCCACATGCTGCCGAACACGGCGGGCTGCCACACGGCCGGCGAAGCCATCACCTTGGCGCACATGGCGCGCGAGATTTTTGGCACTGCCTGGATCAAGCTTGAAGTCATCGGCGACGACTACACCTTGCAGCCCGACACCCACGCCACACTGCTGGCAGCGACCGAGCTGGCGCGTGACGGCTTTCAGGTTTTTGCCTACACCACTGACGACCTGGTGATTGCCCAAAAGCTGCACCAAGCCGGTTGTGCCGCCGTGATGCCTTGGGCCGCCCCCATTGGCACCGGGCGCGGCGCGCTCAACCCCTACGCGCTGGAAGTGATGCGCCGCCGCCTGCCGGATGCGGTGCTGGTGGTCGACGCCGGGCTGGGCCGCCCGTCCCATGCCGCGCAGGTTATGGAGCTGGGCTTTGACGCCGTGCTGCTCAACACCGCCGTGGCACAGGCCGGGGAGCCGGTGCGCATGGCGCGCGCGTTTGCCGACGGCGTAGCCGCAGGGCGCGCCGCCTACGAGTCCACCCCCATGCCAGAACACGCTGCCGCCCAGGCCTCCACCACACCTGTCGGCATGCCGTTTTGGCACGGCACTTGAGCGCGAGCATGAGCATGAGCATGAGCACGGCATCAACTTCCTTTATTTGCCTGACTGGCCCGCTGGGCTTTTATCCAGTTGTGCCCACCGCCCAATGGGTGCAGCGCCTGCTGGACTGGGGCGTGCGCACCGTGCAGCTGCGCATCAAGGCAGCGGACCATAGCCCGGCCGAGATTGCCGCGCAGGTGCAGGCAGCGGTGGTCGCTGGCCGGGCGGTGCCCGGAGCGCAGGTGTTTATCAACGACCACTGGAAGTTGGCACTGGCCTGCCGCGCCTACGGCGTTCACCTTGGGCAAGAGGATTTGGACACTGCCGACATCGAGGCGTTGCGCCAAGCCGGCCTACGCTTGGGGCTAAGCACCCACACCCTGGCCGAGTTGGCCAGAGCCCATGCGGTGCAACCGAGCTACCTGGCCATTGGCCCGATCTACCCGACCACCCTCAAAGTCATGCCGTACCCGCCCGTCGGGCTGCAGCAGCTGGCACTGTGGGCACCGCTGGCTGCGCCGTACCCAGTGGTAGCCATCGGCGGTATATCGCTCGAGCGCTTGCCCGGGGTGATGGCTTGCCTGAAAGGGGCCAACGACGGGGCAGCTGTGGTCAGTGCGGTAACGCTAGCGGCAGACGCACCACAGGCGGCCCGGCAGGGGCTGCGACTGGTGTTGCGGGCAAGGTGAGCGAGCGACGTTAGCAATGCCGGCTGACGAGGGTGCATTTTTGAGCCGCCAACGCGCGGCCAGAGCCTTCGGCGCCAACTGAAAGTGGCAAGGCGCAGCTGACCGCCATCGGCTTTTGTGTCAGTCAAGCAGGTAGGATGCAGCAGACGCAACCGACGAAAAAAGGTGCTTTATGAACAACTCTGCACGGTTTGGCCCGGCTATTACCCGCGGGTTTTTCCTCGCTGGCGCTGTCAATGTGTTCGGCATGCTGGCCGTGTCCAAGTTCTTTTCCAACTCACTGCTCAGCGCACTGGAGCCGGCGATATTTTCTTGGCTCGGGCAGCTTGCGATTGTGCTGTGGGGTCTGGCTTATTGGGCTGTTGCGCGGTGCTACCGGACCGTGTGGGCGCTGGTGCTGGTGTTTTGTGTCGAGAAGATGGTGTATGCCGCAGCGTGGCTTTTGTGGCTGCTGCAGCACGGCGAGTCACTTGCCGCTGTCGCCTCGCAGTCATTGATGACCGCAGTTTTCTTCGGCGTGTATGGCGCTGGTGATTTTGCGTTCGGGCTGTTCTTCGGTTGGGTGGCGTTGACGAGCTTCAAGTCAAGCCGCAGCTGCAGGGTTTGAAAACTCGATTGAGTAGCCGACTTTGCAGCAGCGCCACACCCGCGCCAGCGCTCCTCAAGGTACAAAAAAGGCTCGCTGGCATCGCTGAACGTCAATACTGCCAATGTCAGCGCCAACGCCATTGAATTGGGTGGAGGTGCGGCGTGGGGACATTGCCTGGGCGCATTGGGCGTAGCGACTCGGCCGCACGCGGGCGCTGCTGGTGGCGTGCCACAGGCGAATGCCGGTTTTGCCGCCGCCAATGGCGCTGGTGACAGCGCGGGTCACTTCAGGCAGCAAGCGGGCGCGGTTTTCAATGCTGCCGCCGTAGTCGTCCTGCCGGTGGTTAGCGCTGCTGCGCAAAAACTGGTCTAGCAGGTAGCCGTTGACACCGCGAATTTCCACCCCGTCAAAGCCAGCGGTTTGCACCGCGCTGCGGGCCGCCACCCGGTAGCGGTGAGCCATGCCGGGCAACTCTTGCGCGCGCAGTGCGCGCGGCAGGCAGGTGTCCACAAACTCGGGCTTGCCGTTTTTAATCAGCACGGTTTTGGTTTTGGCAGCAATCGCAGACGGCGCTACCGGCGCGCCGTTGTCAGGCTGCAAGTCGGTATGGCAGACGCGGCCAACGTGCCACAGTTGCCCCACTATTTTGCCGTGGGCTTGGTGCACGGCGTCGGTGACTTGCCTC
>JAYULP010000194.1:0-4715 GCA_043763445.1 Polaromonas sp. | reverse complement strand
AACGCAAAAACGGATTAATCCGCTGTTCGTTGGCAATAGATGTGGGCAGTGTGGACTGCGCCGATTGGCGGGATTCTACGCACCACTGGTAGTACTGTTGTAGATCGGTGTTGTTGGGCTCCACCGCCAGCGCAAAGCGTAAATTGTTCAAGGTGTATTCATGGGTGCAACAGACAACGGTAGGGCCAGGAAGCGCAGACAGTTTGTCCAGCGATGTCAGCATTTGCGCTGGGGTGCCCTCAAACAGCCGACCGCAACCTCCCGAGAACAGCGTGTCGCCGCAAAAAAGCAGAGGCTTGCCGTTGACCTCGGCACAATAAAAAGCAATGTGTCCAGCGGTGTGGCCGGGCACATCCAGCACCTTAAAACACAAGCCCAGAGTTCTAACGGTGTCGCCTTCGCGCACAGGCGTTGCTGGCGCCGGGATTCGTTCGGTAGCTGGCCCGTAGACTTTGGCGTTGTAGGCCGCACGCAGCTCTGCCACACCGCCTACATGGTCGGCATGGTGATGGGTGACTAAAATTGTGGTGAGCGTGAGTTTTCGGGCCTCGAGAAATGCGCGTACTGGTGCGGCGTCGCCGGGGTCAACCACCAATGCCTGCTGGCCGTCTTCCAGCACCCACAGGTAGTTGTCCTCAAATGCTGGCAAGGCCACAAGCGTCAAGACATTGGGTGTGAGCGGCGAGTTCATGGGATTGTTTTATGAATCGTGAAAGTGCGAGTTTGACAGAATGGCTGCAAACGCCACTGGGGCGCTATTTGCTCCAGTGGGAAACTGCACAGCTTGAGCTGGCGGTCAGTGATATTTTTGGCTACCACGCGCTGCAGCTCGGGTTGGCCGAGCTAGACGCTTTAGGCAACAACCGCATGCCGCACCGGTGGCTGGCCGTTGGGCAAGTGCCGGACGCTGCCACTGGCAATGCGCCATTGGCTACCCCAAATAAGCGCACGGCTGCGTTGGTCACTGATTCAGCGGCACTGCCGTTCGCGCAAGGCAGTCTGGACTTGCTGGTGTTACCGCATACCCTTGAGCTGAGCGCCGACTCGCACGCGACGCTGCGCGAGGCCGAACGTGTCTTGGTGCCTGAGGGGCGAATGGTGATCACGGGCTTTAATCCCAACAGCTTATGGGCGTTCAAGCAAAGTCGCCAGCGGCTCTACCAGCGTTGGGCTGGACAGCACAATTTTGGTGCGCCGGCGCTGCCCTGTACAAAAGAGCTCATCGGCTATGGGCGTTTGCGCGATTGGTTGCGTTTACTGGATTTTGAAGTGGAGTCAGCCCACTTCGGTGCCTACGTGCCCGCAGTTGTCAGCCAAAAGTGGCTTGAACGCTTTTCTTGGATGGACACGCTGGGGCCACGTTGGTGGCCTATTTTTGGCGCAGTGTACTGTGTGGTGGCGGTCAAGCGGGTGCGCGGTATGCGCCTGCTGGAGCCCGCGAAGAAGTCTCGTAAAGTGCCAGCGGTGGCACCGGCAGCGGTGGCAAGCAAAGACGCTGCGACCAGTCGCCGTGGCCGACTTTGAGCCTTGAGTCACATGGATTTTTGCCGCGCTGCACGGCTTTAATTCTTAATATTTCCTCACTGGGCAATGCCCTGAAAAGTCTATTTTTATGTCTGAATTGTTAGCCGGCACACCAACAGACCATTCGCCGACTGCGCTTCAAAGCGTGGTGGTCTATACCGATGGCGCCTGTAGGGGCAACCCGGGACCCGGTGGATGGGGCGCAGTGCTGACGGCAGGAGAGTTTGAAAAAGAACTGTTTGGTGGCGAATTGGGCACCACCAACAACCGGATGGAGATGATGGCCGTGATTGAAGCTTTGACGGCGCTCAAACGCCCCTGCGCGGTCACGCTCTACTTGGACAGTCAGTACGTGCGCAAAGGCATTACCGAGTGGGTGGCCGGCTGGAAGGCCCGTGGCTGGAAAACAGCCGCCAAGGCGCCGGTCAAAAACGTTGATTTATGGCAGCGGCTCGACGCGCTGGTTGCCAGCAGCGGCCACAAAATTGACTGGCGCTGGGTCAAAGGCCATGCGGGCATTCCCGGCAACGAGCATGCCGACGCCCTAGCGAACAAAGGAGTAGAACGTGCGCTGGGTCGTCTTTAGCTGTTCGAGCCGGCCTTAAACCACAGTCAACACGAGCAGGCGCAGCGCTGGGGCCGCTGCGTTATTGGCTGGCGGTCAACAAGCAAAGAGCCTAAACCGCACCGTCAAACATCAGCACATCAACCGGCTCACCCACTGCCACATTGCCCTGGTGGTGGTGCAGCACGATCAGCCCATTAGCCCGGGCCATGGAGCTGAGCACCCCTGAGCCTTGACTGCCGGTGGTGCATACCGCTAGCGTGCCGCCGGCCGCTTTTGACACCCAACCCCGCTGGTATTCCGTGCGGCCAGCTTTTTTGCGGATTGCTTCGCTGGCGTGCGCTTTGAGCAGCAGGGGCTGGGTAGCCGTAAGCCCCATCATTTGTTGCAGGGCCGGGCGTACAAACGCCAAAAAAGTCACCATCACCGCGACCGGGTTGCCTGGCAATCCAAACAAGATAGCGCTGTTTCCTACGCTATCACTACGATAGCTGTCCGGGCAGTTAAAACAAGGGCTATTCAATGGTTCGGTATGAATGTCGGCTGCGACGATGCGCCCAACTGCCATTGGCCGGCCTGGACGCATCGCAATTCGCCAAAACGCCACGTCACCCAGCTTTTTCATCATCGCTTTGGTGAAATCAGCCTCGCCAACGCTGACCCCACCGGAGGTGATGATGGCGTCAGCTTGACGGGCAGCTTGCAAAAAGGCGACCTCCAAAAGCGCTGGCACATCGCGCACCACGCCCATGTCGATGGCGATGCAGCCCATGCGTTTGAGCAAGGCCAATACGGTGTAACGGTTACTGTCGTACACCGCTCCTTCACGCGGGGCTTCGCCAATCGACAAAATCTCGTTGCCGGTAGAAAAGTAAGCTACGCGCAGCGGCCGAAAGCACAGCAGCGCTGGCAGGCCCAGTGATGCGGCAAGGCCAAGCCGGGCGGGTGTGAGCAGCTCACCTTTGAGGAGCGCGCAGTGGCCTTTCGCCAAATCTTCGCCGCGCTGTCGGCGGTTGTCACCGGCGCGCAGTATTCCTGCAGGAATGGTGATGACGTCGCCCGCCAGCTGGCAGGCAGCGTTGTCCGCAGGCAACACAAACTCCTGCGGCACCACCGTGTTCAGCCCGTTGGGCATGACGGCTCCAGTCATGATCTTCACGCATTGACCTGGCGCGACCACGCCTTGCCACGCCTGACCGGCCAGCGCGGTGCCAATGCAGTGCAAGCTCAAGGCTTGGCCGCTTTGCAGCTGGCCGCCATCGAAGGCATAGCCGTCCATAGCCGAGTTGTCGTGCGGCGGCACATCAAGCGGCGAGACCACATCGGCGGCCAGTACATGGCCCAGTGCGTCTAACAGCGGCAATGTCAGCACGTCGGCGACGGGCTGAACCAGTTTTTCGAGGAACAACAGCACCTCCGTGACGGGCAACGCCTGGGGGTCGTAGCCTTGCAGTTCTGCAGCAATTTGCGCTATGGACTTCATGGTTTTAACGCTTCGAGTTGGTGCAGCTCGGCTAGCGTGTTGGCGTTGTAAAACGCATGAGGTGCGTCACCAGGGCGGTCAAACGGCACAAGCACCGTGGTGTGCTGCGCTGTCCACGCGTCGATTTTTCTGCCGCCATGCTGGGTAAATTGAACCAAGCTTTCGAGCCTGCCGATAGCCATCAAGCAAAACACCGGTTGCGCCCGGAGTTGACCGTCCTGTTCGGCAGCGGCTATCGCAAAGTCTGTGTTGTTTTGGGCCATTGCGGCGGCAAGTCGGGCCACCAAGTCGCGCGGAAACAACGGAGTATCACAGGGTACCGTGAGCAAATAAGGCGTTTTACAGCGCTCCAGCGCTGTCACTATGCCCGCCAGTGGGCCGGCAAAATCTCCCATGTCTGTACCGTCCGGCCAAACATCCACGCCAAACGACTCGTAGGCCGCAAGATTGCGGTTGGCGTTGATCATGACCGAGCCGAGCTGCGGCGTCAGCCGCATCAGGGCGTGGAACGCTAGCGGCATGCCGTTGAAATTTTGCAGGCCTTTGTCCACGCCGCCCATGCGCGAGCCGCGCCCGCCCGCAAGAATGACACCGGTGATCGCTCTCGGGTGCAGGGGCTGGGTGAGTTCGGGAAAGTCAGGCAATGCGGTGTCGCTCACAGGGGAAACTTTCAAACAGGTGATGAATAAAAAACCAATAAAGACCAAATAAGCCAGCGCCGCGAGACTGTAGCGACGACGTTTATTTTTGTCTGGCCCGCCTAGCCCCCGATGTAGCTCATTTCCACCCGTTTGACGCCTGACGCAGGCTGGGCAGGGTTGTGAGGCAACGCCGCGCGAACTTCTGAATAACGCTCATCCCGTGCTTGCCAAATGTGCGCTATTGCACCGGCAATGGCTTCATCACCATAGCGGCTACGCAGCAATGCGCGCAAGTCGTGCCCCTGGCTGGCAAACAGACACAAAAATAATTTACCTTCGGTTGACAGCCGGGCGCGGTTGCAGTGGCGACAAAACGCCTGCGTCACGCTGCTAATGACCCCAATTTCACCGCTGCCATCAGCGTAGCGCCAGCGTTGGGCCGTCTCGCCGAGGCAGGAAGCGTTAAGTTGAACCAGCGGCAACTCGGCCTGTATGCGCTCAA
>JAYULP010000193.1:0-4719 GCA_043763445.1 Polaromonas sp. | reverse complement strand
GCCTCGCGCTCTTTTTCAGCCGCTGCGCTGGTCTCTAGGTGTTGGCGTAATTCGGTAAAACGCGATGCTTCGGCTTTGTCGGCAAGTTCACGCTGAGTGTGGAGTTCACGGGCGTATTTTCGGTTTTCCAGCAAATTGGCACTTTGCGTCCACACGGTGGCGGCTAAAAACACCAGCGTAGTCGCCACCAGCAGCACCAGCATCACCAGGCCAAGCGGTGCCTGCACGGTAGTGAGCCCTAGGCTCAGCACGCTGGGGCGGGTGAACTCTTCGAGATTGAGCGCGACAAAAGCGGCTACCAGCGCAATGGCAACAACTAAAACAAGGGTGCGGTAGCGCATAAAAAAAACTCCGGTGAAGTGGGTCTGGCCCGGCAGCCAGCGCTTTACTGACGCCGCAGCCAAGCGTTATCGGCCTGCCAGTGGTCGGTGGCCATTAGCCATTAGCCATTAGCCATTAGCCATTAGTCACTAGCCACTAGCCACTGGTCGGTGCGAGTGTCCGCCCAAAGCCGCCAAGCCGCTGTGGGACAATTTCTGTTTAAGCTGTGAGTGCGGCCACCGCTGCCCACTTGCCCGCACCGCCACCAGCGTCGTTATGTTACAGATCATTCGCCAAATTGCCCAAGAGCTTTATGTTCAGCCGCACCAGGTCGCTGCGGCCGTCGAGCTGCTTGACAGCGGTGCCACCGTGCCTTTTGTTGCGCGCTACCGCAAAGAGGCCACCGGCGGGCTCGACGACATCGCGCTGCGCCAGCTCGAGCAGCGCCTAGGCTACCTGCGTGAGCTGGCTGAGCGCCGGCAGACGGTGCTCAACAGCATTGCCGAGCAGGGCAAGCTGACGCCCGCACTGCAGCAGGCTATTGCGCTGGCGGCCACCAAACAAGACCTAGAAGACATCTACCTGCCGTACAAGCAAAAGCGCCGCACCAAAGGGCAAATGGCGCGTGAAGCGGGCATTGAGCCGCTGGCTACTGCGCTGTTTGCCTGCCCCACCTTGACGCCGTTGGATGAAGCCGCCGCCTACGTGAAAGCCCAAAAAGGCGAGCAAGGCGACGACTTCACCACCCTGCAGGCCGTGCTCGATGGGGTGCGCGACATCTTGAGTGAGCGTTGGGCTGAGGACGCCGCGCTGGTGCAGTCGCTGCGCAGCTGGCTGTGGAGTGACGGCTTGCTCTCAGCCAAATTGGTGCTCGGCAAGGACGAAAACAACGTTGAGCACGCCAAATTTCGTGACTATTTTGACTACGACGAGCCGATTGGCCGTGTGCCTTCGCACCGGGCGCTGGCCGCCCTGCGGGGCCGGGCGCTGGATATTCTTGATGTCAAACTGGTGCTGCCTCAAGCGCTGCTACCGGCCGGTGAGCTGCCTGCCAAAGGCCCGGTCGTGTCGCTAGCGGAAGGCAAAATTGCGCTGTACTTGGGCTGGAGCCACCAAGCGCGGCCAGCGGACGATTTGATCCGCAAGTGCGTCGCCTGGGCTTGGCGTGTCAAGCTCAGTTTGTCAATTGAGCGCGACCTGTTCGCCCGGCTGCGTGAAGGTGCTGAAAAAGTCGCCATCAAGGTGTTTGCCGACAACCTGCGCGACCTGTTGCTGGCCGCCCCCGCTGGCCCGCGGGTCGTGATGGGTCTGGACCCGGGCATTCGCACCGGCGTAAAGGTCGCTGTGGTGGACGCCACCGGCAAGCTGGTGCAAACCGCCACCGTGTTCCCCCATGAGCCGCGCAAAGACTGGGCAGGCGCGCTGCACACGCTTGCAAAACTCTGCAGCCAGCACGGCGTGAACCTGATCGCTATTGGCAACGGCACCGCCAGCCGCGAGACCGACAAACTGGCGGCTCACTTGATCCAGCAGATCGACGGCGGCATCCAGCGCGTGGTGGTCAGCGAAGCGGGCGCATCGGTTTACTCCGCCAGCGAGTTCGCCAGCCAAGAAATGCCAGACGTAGACGTCAGCTTGCGCGGCGCGGCCAGCATTGCCCGCCGCCTGCAAGACCCACTGGCTGAGCTGGTGAAAATTGACCCCAAATCTATCGGCGTTGGCCAGTACCAGCATGACGTCAACCAGTCGGACTTGGCCCGTAGCTTGGACACCGTGGTCGAGGACTGTGTCAACCTCGTGGGCGTGGACTTAAACACCGCCAGCGTGCCACTGCTGGCCCGGGTGTCGGGCTTGTCGCCCACCGTGGCCAAGTCGGTGGTGCGCTGGCGTGACGCCAATGGCGCTTTTGCTTGCCGGGCGGACTTGCTCAAGGTCACTGGCCTGGGCGCTAAAACCTTTGAGCAAAGCGCCGGTTTTTTGCGGTTGCGCAGCAGCACCAACCCGCTGGACATGACCGGCGTTCACCCAGAGACTTACCCGGTGGTGGAAAAAATCATGGCCCACACAGGCAAGCCAGTAGCCGAGTTGATGGGCCGAGCCGAATTGCTTAAAACCCTTAATCCTGAGCTGTTCGCCCACGACAAGTTTGGCGTTATCACGGTTAAAGACATCCTCGCCGAGCTGCAAAAGCCGGGCCGTGACCCACGCCCTGACTTCAAGGTCGCCCGGCTCAACGACGGTGTGCGCGACATTAAAGACCTGCGCGAAGGCATGGAGCTTGAAGGCACCGTCAGCAACGTGGCGGCGTTTGGTGCGTTCATTGACTTGGGCGTACACCAAGACGGGCTGGTGCATGTCAGCCAGTTAAGCCACAAGTTTGTGAGCGATGCGCGGGAGGTCGTCAAAACCGGCGACATTGTCAAAGTACGTGTGACTGAGGTCGATGTAGCGCGCAAGCGCATCGGCTTGAGCTTGAAGCTCGGTGACGCCGCCACCCGCCGAGAGGCGCCGCATGGCCACGGCGCGAATCGGTTTGAAGGCGCACGCCCAGCCGGCGGCCAGCAGGCGTTTAACCAAGGCACGACTCAGGCTGGCGCCGCCCGAGCGCAGCAAAGCGCGTCCGCCACAGCCATGGCATCAGCTTTCGGCAAGCTCGCTGGGCCTAAAAAGTAAACTGGGGCACCCTAAAATGCCATTTTTATGCCAAATAAGCCTCTGGCCGTTGTTACCAGTTCCTTGACAGCTATCAAAAACAGAGCGGTTATCGTTTTGACCACCTCACCGTCATGAAAGCCCTTTGTATTTATGCTGGCCCCAAAGCCCGCCAGCACCTGGCTCAGCACGGCTTGCAGCCGCGTGACGTTGGCGTGGTGCCGGGTGCCGCTGGCGGGCCGAAGGGCCTGATTCTTGGCCCGCTGGACCGCTTCATTTTTGGCCACTGGCTAGCGCAATCTGATCAGCCGGTGCATTTGGTGGGCGCCTCGATTGGTGCTTGGCGCATGGCCACCGCCTGCTTGAACCAGCCGGCAGCTGCATTCAAACGACTCGAGCGTGACTACATCGCCCAGCATTACCCGCTGCAGCCGGGACAAAAACGCCCCACAGCCGACGCTGTGAGTGAGCAGTTTGGCCACAGTTTGGCCAGTTTTTACGGCGGGCGAGTCGCTGAAGTTCTGGCCCACCCCCGTTTCAAGTTGCACATCATGACCTCGCGTGGCCGACATTTGCTCAGACGCGAGCACCCATTAGCCACACCGTTGGGCTACTTGGGTGCCTTTTTAACCAACGGCGTGAACCGCAGGGCGATGGGGGCCTGGCTCGAGCGGGTGGTGTTTTCTACCGAAGGGGCGGTATTGCCGTTCGCCACTGATGACTACAAAACCCGGCAAGTCACGCTAGGCATGACCAATTTTCAAGCCGCCTTGCAAGCTAGCTGCTCAATTCCATTTGCGCTGCGTTCAGTCGCAAACATTGCCGGTGCGCCACCCGGTGCGTACTGGGACGGCGGTATCACCGACTACCACCTGCACCTGAACTACAACGCTTTTAATTCGATAGCATCGCAGGCAATAAAAACGGCGGCAAGTAGCAGTTTTGACACAAAAACGGGCCGAGCAACGGCCGCGGTTGTGTTGTATCCCCACTTTCAGCAGGCGGTGGTGCCAGGCTGGCTCGACAAAGCCCTGCCGTGGCGGCACAAGGCCACCGATTTCCTCGACACCACGGTGCTGTTAGCCCCCAGCCCTGAGTGGGTTAAAACGCTGCCTAACGGCAAGCTGCCTGACCGCACCGACTTCACCCGCTATGCAGATGACCTGCCGGGCCGGGTAGCCGCCTGGACCACCGCAGTCAGCGCCAGTGCCCAGTTGGCCGACGAGTTTGCGGCCTGGCTCGAGCGTCCAGACGGCACGCCAGTGCAGCCGCTGTGACCGCAGTTTTCAGTCAAGTTGCGCTGCAAACCCAGCGCTCCGCCCAGCAGGCTAGCCCGGCAACTGCGGCCGCTGGCCATCCCAAGTGCCTGAGCTGGCGGTATTTTGTTGGGCAAGCGCCGGCCACGCCCGTCAAACCAAGGCCGGGTGTGGATGTTGCGGCGGTGAGCTGCAACTGAAAATAACGCCACACGCGCACGGTGTGCTGCGGGCTCACTGCTGTTGGGCTGCGGCTAGGCAGGCCCGACGGTGTGCAAGCTCTGTAAAGGCTTTGGTTCTTGGTAGCCGGGCGTTTTTATGTCCCGCCTTAATTTGGCTTTTGGAGCGTTTTTATGCAATTAAAGCGCGCATCAACATAAGGTGGGCGCGGCCTGCCGCGGCTGGCCGTTGCGACGTGGCTCGCCCTGGCCATGCCGCCTGCGCAAGCGCAGGACTTCAACGTAGACTGTTCAAGCTCGTAACGCTGGTG
>JAYULP010000192.1:0-4729 GCA_043763445.1 Polaromonas sp. | reverse complement strand
TCGATCACCGTCAAGCTGATCAACCCGATTGCGATGGAAGAAGGCTTGCGTTTTGCCATCCGCGAAGGTGGCCGCACGGTTGGCGCTGGCGTTGTTGCTAAAATCATCGCGTAATTCTGAAATAACTGAAGAAATTACCATGGCAACCAAACAAAAAATTCGTATTCGCCTCAAAGCGTTTGACTACAAATTGATCGACCAATCCGCCGCCGAGATCGTCGATACCGCCAAGCGTACCGGCGCCATTGTCAAAGGCCCAGTGCCTTTGCCAACGCGTATGAAGCGTTTTGATATTTTGCGTTCACCGCACGTCAATAAAACCAGTCGTGACCAGTTGGAAATCCGCACACACCAGCGCCTGATGGATATTGTTGACCCCACAGATAAAACTGTGGATGCGTTGATGAAGCTCGATCTGCCCGCCGGTGTCGATGTGGAAATCAAGCTGCAATAAGCCGCAGTAAGCAACGAAAATTTGAGTCGCGCTCCAGGGTTGACAACTTCGTCCGCCCGGACTAAACTCAAAAGCTGCGCGTAATTTTCTAGAGAATTTGCGCGCAGTTTTATTAACTGTCTTTCACAAAAAAACGCATGCAGCCAATTGAAGTTGCAGCGGTGAAAGTAACGAAAGAAAAATCATGAGTCTGAGCAACTCCCTCGGGTTGCTGGGCCGCAAGGTGGGCATGATGCGTCTGTTTACTGATGATGGGGATACCGTTCCCGTCACAGTGGTGGATGTGTCTAACAACCGCGTGACCCAGGTCAAAACCGAAGCAAATGACGGCTACAGCGCCCTGCAAGTGGCCTTTGGTTCGCGCAAAGCGTCGCGTGTGACTAAACCGGCCGCTGGCCACCTTGCAAAAGCAGGCGTTGAAGCCGGCGAAATTCTCAAAGAGTTTCGCGTGACGGCAGACGTAGCGAGCAAATACGCAGCCGGCACCGTAGTGCCCGCTGCTGATGTGTTTGCAGTAGGCCAGATGGTGGACGTACAAGGCACTTCCATTGGTAAAGGCTTCGCTGGCACTATCAAGCGCCACAAAATGAGCTCACAACGTGCGTCGCACGGCAATAGTCGCTCGCACAATGTGCCTGGCTCCATTGGCATGGCGCAGGACCCTGGTCGGGTGTTTCCCGGCAAACGCATGACGGGCCACCTTGGTGATGTCACCAAAACCACGCAAAACCTGAACATTGTGCGTATTGACGAGGCCCGTCAATTGCTGATGATTCGTGGCGCTGTACCTGGCTCCAAAGGCGGTTTCGTAACTGTCCGTGCGGCTATCAAAGCTAAGCCAGTGGCAGAAAAAGGAGCCAACTAATGCAGATCGAGCTCCTGAATGACCAGGGCGTTGCCGCGTCTAAAGTTGACGTGCCCGACACCGTATTTGGTCGTGAATACAACGAAAGCCTGATTCACCAAGTGGTCGTGGCTTTCCAAGCGAATGCGCGCCAAGGCACCCGTGCCCAAAAAGACCGTGAGCAGGTCCGTCACTCGACCAAAAAGCCTTTTAAACAAAAAGGTACTGGCCGCGCACGCGCAGGTATGACTTCTTCCCCGCTGTGGCGCGGTGGTGGTCGTATTTTCCCGAACATGCCGGAGGAAAATTTCACGCAGAAGATCAACAAGAAAATGTACCGCGCGGGTATGGCTTCGATTTTCTCCCAGCTGGCACGCGAAGGCCGCTTGGCAGTTGTAGATTCGCTGACGGTGGACTCACCCAAGACCAAAGTCTTGGCAGACAAGTTCAAAGCCATGAACCTTAACAGTTCGGTGTTGGTGATTGCCGATGTAGTGGACGAAAATCTGTACTTGGCGTCCCGCAACCTGGTAAATATTTTGGTTGTGGAGCCTCGCTACGCCGATCCAGTGTCGCTGGTTCACTACAAAAAGGTTTTGGTGACTAAGGCCGCTATGGACCAACTCAAGGAGATGTTCGCATGAGCGCCCTTAATCCAGTTTCCACAAGAACCAAATTTGACGAAGGTCGCCTGATGCAGGTTTTGGTCGCTCCCATCGTGTCTGAAAAAGCCACCATGATTGCGGAAAAAACCAACACAGTGACATTTAAAGTGCTGCAAGACGCCACTAAAACTGAGATCAAGGCTGCTGTGCAGTTGATGTTCAAGGTCGAGGTAAAGGCCATAGCAGTTGTCAATACCAAAGGAAAAACCAAGCGTTTCGGTAAATCCATGGGCCGTCGGGACAATATCCGTAAAGCCTATGTGACGCTGCAACCAGGTCAAGAGCTGAACATCGGCGGGGAGTCTGCGTAATGGCTGTTATCAAGATGAAACCCACATCACCCGGCATGCGCGGGATGGTGAAGATTTCGCGCGACCACCTTCATAAAGGTGAGCCTTATGCGCCGTTGCTAGAGCCACAGTTTCAAAAGTCGGGCCGCAACAACAATGGTCACATCACGGTTCGCCACAAGGGTGGTGGTCACAAGCACCACTATCGTGTGGTGGATTTCAAGCGCAACAAAGATGCGATTGCGGCCAAAGTCGAGCGCATTGAGTACGACCCCAACCGCACAGCGCATATTGCTTTGATTTGCTATGCCGATGGCGAGCGCGCCTACATCATTGCCCCCCGTGGTCTTGAAGTGGGTGCCACACTGATCAGTGGCTCGGAAGCGCCGATTCGTGTCGGCAACACGTTGCCCATCCGTAACATCCCGGTGGGCTCGACGATTCATTGCATTGAGATGCAAATTGGCAAGGGCGCGCAAATTGCCCGGTCGGCGGGTACTTCTGCGACATTACTGGCGCGTGAAGGCACCTATGCTCAAGTGCGTATGCGCTCTGGTGAAGTTCGCAAGATCCACATCGAATGCCGCGCCACTATTGGTGAAGTAGCAAACGAAGAGCACAGCCTGCGTCGCCTCGGCAAAGCCGGTGTCAAGCGCTGGATGGGCATTCGCCCAACCGTTCGCGGTGTGGTTATGAACCCGGTCGATCACCCACACGGTGGCGGCGAGGGCAAGACCGGCGAAGGCCGTCATCCAGTCGATCCGTGGGGTAACCTGACCAAAGGCTACCGCACCCGCAACAACAAACGCACGCAAGTGATGATTGTTTCGCGTCGCAAGAAGTAAGGTTAAGCCATGACACGTTCACTCAAAAAAGGTCCTTTTGTCGACCACCATTTGGTAGCCAAGGCTGATAAGGCTGTTACCAATAAAGACAAAAAGCCGATCAAAACCTGGTCACGCCGCTCAATGATCCTGCCCGAGTTCATCGGACTGACGATCGCCGTGCATAACGGTAAGCAGCACGTACCGGTCTACATCACCGATCAAATGGTTGGCCATAAGTTGGGCGAGTTTGCACTCACCCGGACTTTCAAAGGTCACCCGGCTGACAAAAAAGTTGTCAGAAAGTAAGGAAAAGACCATGGAAACACGTGCAACCCTTCGGGGCGTTCGTTTGTCGGTCGATAAGGGCCGTTTGGTCGCTGACCTGATCCGCGGTAAAAAAGTGGACCAAGCACTCAACATTTTGAATTTCACGCAGAAAAAAGCTGCAGGAATTATTAAAAAAGTGGTTGAGTCCGCTATTGCCAACGCTGAACACAACGATGGTGCGGACATCGACGAGCTGAAGGTGAAAACCATCTATGTCGAGCAGGGTGCTACGCTCAAGCGCTTTTCTGCGCGCGCCAAAGGCCGCGGTAACAGCATCAGCAAGCCGACGTGCCATGTGTACGTGGTTGTTGGCAACTAAGGCAGGACTATGGGACAAAAAATTAACCCAACAGGCTTTCGCCTGTCTGTTAGCCGCAATTGGGCTAGCCGCTGGTACGCTAGCAACCGTGACTTCGCCGGCATGCTGGCAGAGGACATTAAGGTACGTGAGTACCTCAAAGCCAAGCTGAAAACGGCCGCTGTGTCTCGCGTTGTGATTGAGCGCCCCGCCAAAAATGCACGCATCACAATTTTCTCGGCTCGCCCGGGCGTTGTGATCGGCAAAAAAGGCGAGGACATCGAAAACCTCAAGAAAGAACTGAGTCGCCAGTTGGGTGTGCCGGTTGCTGTCAACATCGAAGAAGTGCGCAAGCCTGAAATCGACGCTAAATTGATCGCTGACAGTATCACCCAACAGCTTGAAAAGCGGATCATGTTCCGGCGTGCCATGAAGCGCGCGATGCAAAATGCCATGCGTTTGGGTGCCCTCGGCATCAAGATCATGTCATCTGGTCGTCTCAATGGCATTGAGATTGCGCGTTGTGAGTGGTACCGCGAGGGCCGCGTGCCACTTCACACCTTGCGTGCCGATATTGACTATGGCACGTCAGAAGCTAAAACCACGTACGGCGTGATTGGCGTGAAGGTCTGGGTTTACAAGGGCGATACGTTGGGCCGCGGTGATTCACCCGGTGCACGTATGGTTGAGGTGCCGGATGAAGAGCGCAAGCCACGCGGCCCACGCCGTGATGCCCGCCCGGGTGACCGTGCTGACCGCGGCGCACCGCGTACCGGCGCCCGTCCCCCGGCGCGTGGTTCGATGGGTATGAATACTGCACCTGCTGATGGCAGTGACAAACCAGCCGAAGCCACAACCGGCTCGGGTGAGCCGACATCCACCGTTAAGCGCGTCCGCAAAGCCGCGCCAGCTGCAGCAGCTGACGGTGCCAAGACTGCGTGATCAGTCTTAAAAACGGAGAATAAAAAATGCTGCAACCTGCTCGTAGAAAATACCGCAAAGAGCAAAAAGGCCGCAACACCGG
>JAYULP010000191.1:0-1913 GCA_043763445.1 Polaromonas sp. | reverse complement strand
CCGCCTTTTTGATGACCGAGCCCGAGGTCGCGTCGTCTGATGCGACCAACATCCAATGCAGCATTGAACGCGACGGCGAGCACTACCTGCTCAACGGCCTGAAGTGGTGGTCGTCGGGTGCGGGTGACCCACGGTGCGCGGTCTACATCGTGATGGGCAAAACCAACCCGGATGCAGGCCGCCACGAGCAGCAGTCCATGATTTTGGTGCCCGCCAACACACCTGGTATCACCGTTATCCGCCCGTTAACAGTATTTGGTTATGACGATGCGCCCCATGGTCACATGGAAGTACGGCTGACCAATGTACGTGTGCCGGCCAGCAACTTGCTGTTAGGCGAAGGCCGCGGCTTTGAGATCGCTCAAGGTCGCTTAGGCCCAGGACGTATTCACCACTGCATGCGCAGTATTGGCATTGCCGAGCGCGCGCTGGAGTTAATGTGCAAACGCTTGAATAGCCGGACGGCTTTTGGCAAGGCGATTTCAAGGCAATCTGTTTGGCAAGAACGTATTGCCGAGTCGCGTTGCCTGATAGACCAAGCCCGACTGTTGACATTGCGCGCCGCCTTCATGATGGATACGGTTGGTAACAAAGTCGCCAAGGCAGAAATTGCCATGATCAAGGTGGTAGCGCCCAACATGGCCTGTCAAATTATCGACTGGGCTATTCAAGCCCACGGCGGCGGCGGGGTGTCGGACGACTTTCCGCTGGCCTATGCATACGCCCACCAGCGCACCTTACGGCTAGCCGACGGCCCGGATGAGGTCCATCGTGCCTCGTTGTCAAAACTTGAACTTGCCAAACACCTGTTGCTGCCGCGCGATGTGCAAATGCCCATCACGCGAGGCGCTTAAATGTTGTGAGCAGCTCTGTTTTTAATAGCGTTGCAGGCAGTGCGATCAGCGGCCACAGGCCTGACTGACATAAAGATAAGGACGATCAAGATATGCCCCGGGCCTGCGCCGCTCGACCAACGCCGATTTAATTCGCTACAAACGTACGGCCTGTGTTGCTCGCAACTGTCAGGCCAGTGCGCTCAATATTAGTTCGGGGAAGCGATTTGGTTGCGCGTTTTCGCGTGGCAGACATTGCAATTTACCTGTGGCTACACAGTTCGGCCAATTAAAAATTCGCCTAGGCATACTTCTGTCAATTGAAGACCGGGTTCAGTCCTGCGGGCGTCCAATTTGCAACGCGGCGCGCAAGTAGCGAGTAATTTGCAAAAGTCGCTGGCTGCCGGTGTCCAATACAAAGCAGGCTAAACTTTCGGTGATGAAAAATTACCTACGATGGCGCAACTTAAACACACTGCTTAGCTGCGCTTTGCCGGTATTTCTGGGCGGTTGTGCTGTCATTGCTGTTGTTGATGTAGTCGCCACCGTTGCTGTAGGTACAGCGGGACTTGCCGCCGACGCAGCCATCGGTACAGCAAAAATTGCAGGGCGGGCGGTGGGTGCCGCGGCTGACGTCATATTGCCAAGTAACGCAGGGCGTTAATGCCAACACAGCTGCCCCAGCGAAGAAAATGTAAAAACTTGGTCTGCCCGACAGGGATCGAACCTGTGACCCTCAGCTTAGAAGGCTGATGCTCTATCCAACTGAGCTACGGGCAGAATATTTAAGTCACTACTTACGCAAGTCTAGGCGTAAAAAAACCCACTGAGGTGGGTTTTCGAATAGTTTTTGGTCGGAGTACAAGGATTCGAACCTTGGACCCCCTGGTCCCAAACCAGGTGCGCTACCAGACTGCGCCACACTCCGCCAAGCAGCAGATTATAGCGTGAGCTTTGCTCTAAAGAAGCTGTGGCCTCAGTTTTTTGAGCCTAAAGCCAAAGCTTAGGGAGCCAAAAAGCAGCGTAGCGCCAACCGGGGATGCTTCGCTTAACTCTGACCAAGTTTTTCACGGTCGTTAT
>JAYULP010000190.1:0-1915 GCA_043763445.1 Polaromonas sp. | reverse complement strand
TCTCCAGATTGTCCTACAGGCTAGCCCTCGTTGCACTGACAAACGTGTACGCTGCAGGACGATGCAATACTGCTTGAATCATTCGTACCATCAGGCAGTTACGCTGCAAAAGCGTTTTCCACCTCATGTGCCCGATTTACCCTGCTTATGGAGGACCCAATGCTGCATTATTCGGTTGTATTTTTGGTCATCGCTTTGATCGCCGCGATTTTTGGCTTTGGCGGTATTGCTGCGGGCGCCGTCGAAATTGCAAAAATTTTATTCGTCATTTTTGCAGTGATGGCAGTAGTAAGTTTTGTGGTCAGCTTGATCCGAAAAAACTGATCGTCGGCATGACGGAGGAGTTCCATGCCGTCCTTGCGCTGTTTATCATTGTCAATTTTCCAGTTGCTATAAAAGTAGCACTTACCTTGTGAGGCCGTCCTATGATTTATTCTTCTTCCAAAACCCCGGAAAACACCAATACTTTTCGCACTGCGACAGACGATCTCGCCAAATCTGCGAGCCGAGCTGTTGATTCAACCCGCGAGTTTGCCCACCATGCGCTAGACCAAGCGGACAGCAAAATGCGCGAATTTAGCAGCAACATTGACCCAACAGTGAATATGCTGGCATCCAAAGCCCAAAAATTGGCTCAGCAAAGCTTTGACATGGCCGCAGAAGCCAAAGACCGCGCCCAACAATCTTTGCGCCGCGCAACCAGTGCCACTACCCATTACGTGTCAGAGCAGCCTTTGAAATCTGTTTTGATTGCTGCGGCGGTCGGTGCAGGCGTTGCCCTGCTGATTGCGGCGACCCGCAACCGCGACCGCTATTGATCGTTGTTACTAAAAACCCATCGTCTGAGACAACTGAAACGACATGCTGCATCCGCTATTTTCAACACTGGTTACTCGGCCAGACCTTGTTGCAGACCATGTCGCGGGTTACGCACAGCTGTTTCACGAAGAAGCGAGCTGTGCAGGCGCCGAGGCAGTAACCCGGGTAGCGGCTTGGCTCGCAGTGGTCATGTTGGGTGTTTTGTTTGCGGGCTTAGCCGGGGTCGCTCTTATGCTGGGATTCATGAGACATGAGTTTCACTGGATACTACTTGCAGTACCGGGGGTAGCTTTGCTGGCAATGGCAATGGCTGCTCTGAAAGCGCGCAAACCACTTTCCAGTCAAAGTTTTCCTGAGCTTCGAGCGCAAATTGACAGCGATGTGCGCGCCTTGCGCTCAGTGGCCTGATGGCAGCTGAGCGCACACACGAAAATCTAGTGCCAGCCGACGTTAGCCCACAGCAAAAACTTACTGCAAGCCGCATGGCTTTGATTCGCCATATGTCGGGCAACATGAATGCGCCAGTAGCACTACCAGATGGGCTTCAAGAAGGTAACGGTGAATCACTCGTCGGTAAGCAGCAGTCCTCTTTTGAATCGGGCTCCTGGGGTTTGCTCAAACTTGGCATTCGAGCCTGGTGGCATCAACAGCCAGCCCATCTGGCGCTTGCTGTAGTGCAGCCAATGCTGCAGCGCTACGCAACCCGCAAGCCGTTTCAGTTGCTGGTTATTTCAGCAGCGGCAGGTGCGGTGATCGTTGCGCTCAAGCCTTGGCGGCTAATGTCGCTTGGCGGGCTTGCATTAGCGGCTCTAAAGTCGTCTGAATTTTCTGGGTTTGTTGCCTCTGTGTTGTCTTCACGTGAAAATGAAGGGTCGAGCCGGACCGACAAGAAAAAAAGTTCTGACCAAAGAAAAACAACGCTCTGAAACCCGTTTGTTGACACGGCGACCGTCGACAAAATGGACTGTACGCTGCCCAAACAAGTATCAACGACGGCGCAATTACCCCAGCACATGGACTCCACACAACCGCCATTGTCAAACTGCTCAATGATTATCTTGTCATCGGGCTGGCCCACATTTTGTGCGGTGGTTGG
>JAYULP010000189.1:0-4748 GCA_043763445.1 Polaromonas sp. | reverse complement strand
GGCTCGGGCTGTATGTGTCGTCCATCATTTTTATTACTTTATTCATGCGTTGGCAAGGCGGCTTCAGCGTGCTGAAATCTGTTTTAACCGCAGTAATTGTGATGGTGGTTACGTTTGCAATGTTCGAGATTTGGTTTAAGGTGCCGCTTATTAAGGGCCCCGTCGAAGCCATCCTGGGCTATTGACGTGGAAGAAATTAACGCTTTATTCCAAGGCTTTGCGGTTGCGCTGTCCCCAGTGAACGTTGGACTGATGTTTCTGGGCATTGTGTTGGGTATTTTGATAGGGGTGCTGCCCGGCTTGGGTGGCGCCAATGGCGTGGCGATTTTATTACCGCTGACGTTCAGCATGAGCCCGGTGTCGGGCATTATTTTGCTCTCCTGCATTTACTGGGGTGCATTGTTCGGTGGTGCTATTACCTCTATTTTGTTCAATATACCGGGTGAGCCGTGGTCAGTGGCCACTACCTTTGATGGCTATCCCATGGCGCAGCAAGGGCAGGCTGGCCAGGCACTCACCGCTGCTTTTACCTCTTCGTTTGTGGGGGCCTTCGTCGCTGTGCTGATGATTACTTTTTTAGCGCCGCTGGTCGCCCGATTCGCGCTCAAATTCGGTCCACCCGAGTTTTTTGCGGTGCAGCTGTTGACGTTTTGCAGCTTTGTAGGCATGAGCAAAGGCGCTCCTGCAAAAACATTTGCTGCCATGTTTTTAGGCTTCACGCTGGCCGCTATTGGTATGGACAATGTTACCGGGCAGTTGCGGTTGACATTTGGTTTTGAGCCCTTGATGAAAGGCTTTGACTTTTTGATTGCGGTTATTGGTCTTTTCGGTATCGGTGAGATTTTGCTGACGATGGAGGAAGGCCTGGCTTTCAAGGGAAAAAAAGCAAATATTAACTCGAAGGTTGTTTTAGAAACATGGAAACAACTGCCGCGCTATTGGTTGACCTATATTCGCAGTGCAGCAGTGGGGTGCTGGATGGGCATTACGCCGGGTGGCGCTACGCCGGCTTCATTTATGGGCTACGGCATTGCCAAACGGTTTTCGCCCAACGGGAATAACTTTGGTAGAGGTGAAATCGAGGGTGTGTTAGCCCCTGAAACTGCCGCCCACGCTGCCGGTACGGCGGCGTTACTTCCTATGCTGACATTAGGAATTCCGGGATCACCTACCGCCGCAGTGCTCCTAGGTGGCTTACTGGTGTGGGGCTTGCAGCCCGGCCCCATGCTGTTTGTTGAACAAAAAGAATTTGTTTGGGGTTTGATTGCCAGTATGTACCTGGGTAATATCGTGGGTTTGATTGTGGTGCTGTTGACTGTGCCGTGGTTTGCGGCAATTTTGCGTATTCCGTTTTCCATCATTGCACCGGTAATTTTGGTGATCTGTGCGGTAGGTGCCTACACGGTGCACAGTTCAATGTTCGACGTGTGGCTGATGGTCGGCTTTGGCATCATGGGCTATGTTTTCAAAAAACTTGACTACCCACTGGCACCGTTGGTACTTGCACTGGTGCTCGGTGATATGGCGGAAAACGCTTTCAGGCAGTCACTGCTAGGCTCGAGCGGCAGCATGCTGGTATTTGTTTCAAACCCACTGGTCGCTAGCATTACTGCGTTTGCATTGCTGATGTTGTTCTGGCCTTTAATTGCTGCGGTGCTTCAGCGTGTAAAGGCTAAACCGGTATGACCGTCCGGCGGTGGACACGCTACTTGGCGCTTGGCACAACAGGTTTTGGTTTTCTGGACGCTGATGAGCGAATCACCGTGTGCCGAGGCGATATGTTCGGTGAGTTTGAACCCACCGGGGAGTTTTTGTTGCTCAGCGAGGTAGCCGCAGCTGTGCCGTGTGTACCCAGTAAATTCATCGGTTTGTGGAACAACTACCACGGGCAAGCGGTAAAGCAGAGCTTGGGTGTTCCGGCGGAGCCTTTATGGTTCATCAAAGCGGCCAGCAGCTATTGCGCCAACGGGCAGCCGTTTTCAACGCCTGACAGCTACCAGGGTCGGGTGGTGTACGAAGGTGAGTTAGGGGTGGTGGTGGGCAAACGATGCAAAAACGTCTCAGCCGCAGAGGCCGACTCTGCGATCTTTGGTCTGACTTGCGTAAACGATGTCACGGCGCTGGATTTGCTTGCCAAAGATGCGTCGTTCACGCAGTGGACGCGCGCCAAAAGCTTTGACACCTTTGGCATTTTTGGGCCGGTAATTGCGACCGGGCTGGACTGGCAAAAGCTGGTGGTGCGCACGCTGGTCAATGGCCGTGAACGGCAAAACTACCCCTGCAGCGACATGATTTTTTCGCCGGCGCAAATCATTGCCAGTCTGTCCTGTGAAATGACGCTGGAGCCAGGCGATATTGTTGCTTGCGGAACGTCGCTGGGCGTTTTGCCCATCCAGCACGGCACGGTAGTGGAGGTGGTCATTGAGGGCATTGGTGTGTTGAAAAATACGTACGGCTTGAGCACCGCGAGCTAAGGGTATCTAAGGGTATTGAAATGAAAATCTGTATTGTGGGAGCGGGCGCCATCGGCGGCATGTTGGGCGTCAAGCTCGCCCTGTGTGGGCATGAGGTAACACTGATTTTGCGGGGTGCTAATTTGCAGGCCGTGCGCGACAACGGTTTGCGACTGATTGACGAAAACAACGATGAGTCAGTGGTCAAACCCATCCGGGCTACAGCGCAGATCAGCGAAGCGGGGGTGCAAGATGTGGTGATTTTGAGTTTGAAGGCGCACCAGGTGGCCGCCGTTGCCAGCGAGTTGCCGCAGTTGCTGCACAGCACGACGCGTGTGGTGACCATGCAAAATGGTATTCCTTGGTGGTACTTTTATAAGTTAGCGGGTAACTACACCGGCATGCCGGTGCGGGCAGTAGACCCCGATGGCGTGATTGCACAGCATATTCCGATTGACAGCGTCATCGGCAGCGTGGTGTACCCCGCCAGCGAGGTGCTCAGGCCAGGCGTGATTAAAGTAATTGAGGGCAACCGCTTCACACTGGGTGAAATTGATGGCGCGGATACCGAGAGTGTTCGCGCTCTTAGTGCGGTTTTCAAGGCTGCCGGCTTCAAGGCCCCTGTGTCCAAGGACATCCGCTCCGAGATTTGGCTCAAAGTGTGGGGCAATTTGAGCTTTAACCCCATCAGCGCTTTGACACACGCAACGCTTGAAGACATTTGCCTTTACCCGCCGACACGCGAGTTGGCTTTGAGCATGATGACAGAGGCGCAAGCGATTGGGCAAAAGCTTGGGGTGCAATTCAAAGTCAGTCTAGAAAAGCGCATTGCTGGTGCGCAGGCGGTAGGGCAGCACAAAACATCCATGCTGCAAGACGTGGAGCAGGGCAGGGCGCTTGAGTTGCAGGCGTTAGTGGCCGCGGTAATCGAGCTGGGACAAATCACCCAAACGCCTACGCCGGCTATCCACGCCGTCTACGCGCTCGCGAGCTTGCTGGCCGCAAATTTGCAGCGACATCACGCCGTGTTAAAAATTGCTTGAACTTTTCACTCTGCACTATCGTTATGACCAACTTCACGACACTTCACGACATGCTCGCCCTTCAAGCGCCAGCATCTACAGCGCTGCTAACGCCTGGCGGCGTGCCACTGCCCTATGCAAAACTGCACCAACTCATTGCACAAACCACTTTGGCCCTGAATTCGATGGGTATTGGCCGCAGCGACCGCGTTGCCATCGTTTTACCGAATGGCGCTGAAATGGCGACCGCCTTTATAGCGGTTGCCAGTGCCTGCACCGCCGCGCCGCTGAACACGGCCTATCGGGCTGACGAATTTGAATTTTATTTGAGTGACTTGAATGCCAAGGCCCTGATCGTGGCGACCGGCAGCAACACGCCTGCCCTGGCAGTCGCTGCCAAGCTGGGTATCGTGGTGATTGAACTTAAAGCCCTGCCCGAACAAGGCGCGGGCAGCTTTGAATTGCTGTGCGCGCGACAAGGTCAAGCCGCCATGCCGGGGCTGGCCCATGCTGACGACGTGGCGCTGATTTTGCACACCTCGGGGACAACTTCGCGGCCTAAAATTGTGCCGCTGACGCATCGAAATGTGTGTGCTTCGGCGCGCAATATCAGCCGCACTCTGCAGTTAAGTAGCGCTGACCGGCAATTGCATGTGATGCCGCTGTTTCATATTCACGGGCTGATCGCCGGTGTCCTCGCGCCAATGGCAGTGGGCAGCATGACTTTTTGCACAACGGGCTTTAATGCATTGAAGTTCTTCGGCTGGATGAAGGAATGCAAGCCCACTTGGTATACCGCTGTGCCCACCATGCACCAAACCATTTTGGCGCGAGCTGCGAGCAACATGGACATCGTCCAAAGCAATCCGTTGCGTTTTATCCGTTCGTCGTCGTCGTCGATGCCAACGCAGGTTATTGCAGAGCTTGAGCGTGTGTTTAACGCGCCGTTGATTGAGTCCTACGGCATGACGGAAGCCGCACACCAAATGGCCAGCAGCCCCTTGCCGCCTGCAAAACGTATTGCCGGCTCTGTCGGCATTGCCGCTGGCCCCGATATCGCCATCATGAATGTCGCCGGCGAGCTACTGTCCGCGGGCGAGGTGGGTGAGATTGTGATTCGCGGTGAAAACGTCACCTTGGGCTATGAGAACAACAGCAAAGCAAATGCTGAAGGCTTTACCAACGGTTGGTTTCGCACTGGCGATCAAGGCACGTTGACTGCCGATGGCTACTTGACACTGACGGGCCGCTTAAAAGAAATCATCAACCGCGG
>JAYULP010000188.1:0-11787 GCA_043763445.1 Polaromonas sp. | reverse complement strand
TCGTCTCGCCACACACCGCACACCGCGGGACAAACGCAAACATGGCTTGTCGACCTCACCGGGTTGGATTATTGAAAGCGTCAAGCAGTGATAAGTAGCACTAAGTAGTACTAAGTAGTGCTAAAAATGCTGGAAAAAAGTAACAATAATCAACATCAAAAAATGTTGACCAGCTACCGGCGGCGTGCACCAGCACGCAGTAAGAAGTAATGGCAACTAACGGGACCTAAACAACACCTGGTAGCGCTGCGCACTCAATTGTGTTTTCGGCATCAGCGGCAGCTGGCTTAGGCGTTTTTACGGCTTACTTTTTTGTCAAAAGTACAGCGGCGGGCAACGCACTGCCGAATGCCACGCCTTAAACTCCAGACGTGTCACTTTTCAAATCTGCTTTCACCGTCTCGTTGTTTACTTTGGCGTCCCGTATCACCGGTTTGCTCAGGGAACTGCTGATTGCCTCCAGCTTTGGCGCCAGCGCCATGACCGATGCTTTTAACGTCGCTTTTCGTATTCCCAACCTGTTTCGTCGGCTGTTCGCAGAAGGGGCCTTCAGTCAGGCCTTTGTGCCGGTGCTAGCGGCCAGTAAGGCGCAGCACGGCGATGAGCAAACCCACTTGTTGATTGATCGCGTGGCCACGCTGCTAATGTGGGCGTTGCTGGTGACTTGCGCTTTGGGTGTGCTTGCCGCGCCGGCTTTGGTGTGGGCGATGGCCAGCGGCTTAAAACAAGAGCCGCGTGGATTCGAGGCCGCCGTAGTCATGACGCGGTGGATGTTTCCCTACATTGGCTTTATGTCGCTGGTGGCGTTGTCGTCGGGCATTCTCAATACCTGGCGGCGCTTTGCGGTGCCGGCGCTCACGCCGGTGCTGCTGAACATGGCCATGATCGTTGCCGCAGGTTGGGGCGCGCCGTACTTCAAGGCCAAGGGCATTGAGCCGGTGTATGCCCTCAGCGTGGGAGTGATGGTCGGCGGCGTGCTGCAACTGGCGCTGCAGGTTCCGGCCTTATTGCGCCTAGGTTTGTTGCCTAAAATTCGGTTTAGCTGGGCGGCGGTTAAAGCCGCCGCCGCAGAGCCTGGTGCGCGGCGCATTGCTACGCTGATGGTGCCGGCCTTGCTGGGCGTCAGCGTGGCGCAAATTTCCTTGTTGATCAACACGCAAATCGCGTCCCACCTGACGCCTGGCAGCGTGAGCTGGCTGACCTACGCAGACCGATTGATGGAGTTCCCAACCGCCATGCTAGGCGTAGCCATTGGCGTAGTACTCACGCCGCAACTCTCGACTGCCAAGGCAGCGAACGACGCGCTCGCCTACTCGGCAATGCTTGACTGGGGGTTACGCATTGTGGTGGTGATGGCGGTGCCGTGCGCGGCTGCGTTGTTGACTTTTTCCATCCCGCTCGTGGCTACGCTATACCACTACGGTGCCTTTACCGACCGCGACGTGGGCCAGACCACTGCCGCGTTGATGGGCTATGGCGTAGGTTTGGTGGGTTTGGTGGCCATCAAAGTGCTGGCCCCTGGGTTTTATGCCAGCCAAGACATCAAAACGCCGGTGCGTATTGCAGTAGCGGTGCTGGTGATCACGCAGCTGCTGAACCTGGCGTTGGTGCCCGCGCTGGCCCATGCAGGCCTGGCGTTAGCTATTGGTATGGGCGCATTGATCAATGCGCTGTGGTTGCTGGTGGGGCTAATTAAGTGCGGCAGCTACACACCGTTGCCAGGCTGGCGTGTCTTGTTGGCGCAGGTGCTGGGCGCAAGTGCGTTGCTTGGCTCGTTTTTGTTATGGGCGGCAGACCGTTTTGCCTGGCTGGCGCTGAAAACTGCTTATTTTCAGCGTATTGGGCTGCTAGCCGCTTGTCTGACTGCCTCGGCTGCTATCTATTTTATTTCGCTTAGCTTGTCAGGTCTGCAGCTTCGTCAGCTGATTCGGCGTTGAGTTGCACGCCATGCTGGCCGTGAGTCGTCTGCCCAAGGCCAGTGTGACGGCTTTTGTGTGCGTTAGGTTCTCCTCATTTGTAAGAAAGTAAGGCTATGAAATTCGACTTCCCAGTGCCTACGCCGTTGTCGTATTTCGCCAGTCTGGTTCAAAGCGATGATCACTTCCCGCTGCTAGAGGCCGCGGCCAGCTTGGCGCAGGACGACTACCCCGACCTTGACGTGCAGCAGGTGCTTGGCGATGTGGACCAGTTGCAGGCGCGGATCAAGCGGCGCTTGCCGGTAGATGCGTCGCCGTTGCAAAAACTCCGGTTGTTGAACCAGTTTTTTTTCCACGACCTGCGTTTTGGCGGCAATGTCAATGACTACTATGACCCCGACAACAGCTACCTCAACGCCGTTTTGCGCACGCGCCGCGGCATTCCCATCACCTTGGCAGTGGTGTGGCTTGAGTTGGCGACCAGCGTGGGTTTGAATGCGCGTGGCGTGAGCTTTCCGGGCCACTTCATGGTGAAGGTAAATCTACCCAAGGGTCAGGTCGTGATGGACCCGTTCAACGGCCAGTCGCTAAGTCGGCAAGAGCTCTCAGAACGGCTTGAGCCTTACCGTCGCCGGCGAGCCGAGGATGCCGCGGATGCAAACGATGTGGAAGTTCCGATGGGTTTGTATTTGCAGTCCGCCTCACCCCGCGACATCGTGCAGCGTATGCTGCGCAACTTAAAAGAAATTCACAGCGCCCAGCAGGACTGGCCGCGTTTGGTGGCAGTTCAGAGCCGACTGATTGTTTTGCAACCCACCGCCTGGCCCGAGTACCGCGACCGCGGACTGGCGCAGGCAGCGCAAGGCCATAGCGACCGCGCAGTGGCTGACCTGGAGTTGTATGTCGCGCAGGCCGTTGGCGCGCTGGACATTGGCGCTATCACTGAGCGGCTCAGTGGTCTGCGCTGACCTTGGCCGGGAAAGCTTGCTGTCAAGCTGCTAGGCGTACTGCCGGGCCGGTACCCCGGGCTTCGATCACGCCGATTTCAAATACCTGCTCACCCGCATCGCGCAGAGTTTGGGCTGTAGCGGCTGCGTGGTGGGCATCGACCACCACCACCATGCCGATACCGTTGTTGAAGGTACGGCTCATCTCGGCGTCGTCAATACCCGCTGTGGCTTGCAGCCAGGCGAATAACTCGGTTTGCGGCCAACTGCCTTTGACCAACGCGGCAGCCATGCCCTCTGGCAGCACGCGCGGGATATTCTCTAGCAAGCCGCCGCCGGTGATGTGCGCCAGCGCCTTGATGGGGTGGACAGCCAACGCCGCCAAAACAGTTTTTACATACAAGCGCGTTGGCGCCATGAGCGCTTGCTTAAACGGTTTGCCGTCCAGTGACTCGGGCAGATTAGTCGCCGCACGCTCGATACATTTTCGCACTAGGCTAAAGCCGTTGGAGTGCACGCCGCTGCTGGCCAGACCCAGCACCACATCGCCAGCTGCGACGTTTTGACCGGTCAGGATTTTCGACTTTTCGACCGCACCGACTGCAAAGCCTGCCAAGTCGTATTCGCCCGGCGGGTACATACCGGGCATTTCTGCGGTTTCACCGCCAATGAGCGCGCAGCCTGAAAGCTCACACCCCTTGGCAATTCCACCCAAGACAGCCGCAGCGGTATCAATGTCCAGCTTGCCACAGGCAAAATAGTCAAGAAAAAACAAGGGCTCAGCGCCTTGCACCAGCACGTCGTTGACGCTCATGGCAACCAGGTCAATGCCGACGGTGTCGTGCATATTCCATTCAAAAGCCAGTCGCAGTTTGGTGCCCACACCGTCGGTGCCGCTGACCAGCACGGGTTCTTTGTAATGCTTGGGCACTTCAAACAGCGCGCCAAAGCCGCCAATGCCTGCCAGCACGCCTTCACGCATGGTTTTTTTGGCCAGCGGCTTGATGCGTTCGACCAGCGCGTCTCCCGCGTCAATGTCGACGCCAGCGTCTTTGTAGGAAAGCGGGGCGGGGGATGTGGTCATGGTCTGTAGCTCTGGGGCAGTAATGGTTGAAGCGGCGGCCGCAAGGCAGCGCTTGCAGCGGTGCGGGCCGCCGCCGGGGTACGGCGGGGCCGATAGAATTGAAGCCTCAGATTCTATCGGCTCACACTGTGCCAGTAGCTTTTGCCCAGACCCCGCCGTGGCGCTCTCACACTTTATGTAAGGCCTTATGCAATTCACACACGCCCAAAAGCGGTTTGGGGTTTTAGGCTTTATCGTCCTACTCGCTCTGACTACCCTGCTGGTGCTGTGGCAGCGTGGCCCGACAGTCACCCCGTGTGTGGTGGCTGCTGCAGCGGCCTGCGGTTTGAATCCGCTGGTCAACACGGCGGCAGCGCTGGCAAGCGGTTTGTGCCGTGGGTGCTTGGCTGTGGTGACGGTGCAGTGGCGGCTCATGTTGGTGCTGCTCAGTTGGGCTAAGGCACTGGTGGCTTTGCCGGTCAGTGCAGTGCTGCTGGTGGCTGTGCGCCGCAGCAAAGCGGGCTGTGTGCACCGTTGCCTGCACAACGCCTGATGGACAGGCCCTGCTGCTCAACTGCAACGGGTGCGGCGTGACGTCCCGCATGACCCAAATGGCGCTAGACATTGGTTTGGCTTCAAGCCCGTCATTGGCCAACTTTTTTGCCGGCCCCAATGCGGCGGCACTTACGCATCTCGCGGCCTGGGCAGGCAACCCGCTGCGCTCGCCTGTTCCAACTTACCTTTGGGGTGCTGCGGCGAGCGGAAAAACTCACCTACTCACCGCTGTGGCCGAAACCCTGCACAGCCAGGGTGCTTCGGTAGGCTGGATGGATGCAGCCCGGCTGTCGCCGCCGGAGTTCAACGAGTCGTGGTCTGCCATTATTTTGGACGACTGTCACTTGTACACGGTGGTGCAGCAGCAAGCGGCTTTCAACTGGTTCGTCAATGCGGTTGCCGCCCCAGACGGGCATCCCCGGTGGGTGCTGGCCGCCGGTGCGTTGCCGCCAGCTGACCTGACGTTGCGCGAAGACCTGCGTACCCGGCTAGGTTGGGGCCATATTTTTGCCCTGCATACCCTGACTGACGCCGAGCGGCGCACCGTGCTGGCGCGCGAGGCCGTGGCCCGGGGCGTACAGCTAAGTGATGAAGCCATGGACTTTATGTTGAACCGCTTTTCGCGCGACCTGAGCAGCTTGATGCAGTTGCTCGACAAACTCGACGGCTACGCGCTGCAAACGCAGCGAGCCATCACCATTCCTTTGATCAAAGCCATGCTGGAGAGCCAATGACCGCCAACGAACAATTTGCCGCTGGGCAGCGCTTGGAGCCACCAGCGCCTTTGCCTGGCAACGCTTCACCGCAAGAAAAACGCGCAGCCACCCGGATCGCTTTGTTTGATCTGGACCACACCTTGATCCCGTTCGACTCAGACCACGCCTGGGGCGAGTACACCATCACCTTGGGTTGGCGCGACGCAGCGCACTTTCGGCAGCGCAATAACGAATTTTTCGCGCAGTACCGCGCCGGCACGCTTGACCTGCACCAGTACATGCGCTTTGCTACTGAAGCCATTCGGACGCAGGGCGCTATAAAATCAATAGCTGCTCAAGAAGATTTTATGCGGGCTATAGTGCAAAAAGGCATAAAAAAGCAGGCTTTGGACTTGGTTCAGAGCCACCGCGATCAGGGCCACGCGCTGGTGGTTGTCACCGCCACTAACGAGTTTGTGACACGTCCCATTGCCTGTGCTTTCGGTGTGACGGAGTTAATTGCGGTCGAGCTGGCGCGCGACGCGCACGGCGACATTACCGGTGAGATCAAAGGTGTTGCCTCGTTTCGCGAAGGCAAGGTCACGCGGGTCGCCCAGTGGTTAGCTCAAAGGCAGCTCGGCTGGGACGATGTCGAGACCTGGTTTTACAGCGACTCCATGAATGATTTGCCGCTGCTTGAAAAAGTAACGCATCCGGTGGCAACCAACCCCGACGAGCGCTTGCGCGCCCTGGCTACAGCGCGTGGCTGGCGCATACTCGAGCTGTTTTAACCAGGTGGGCGTTCGCCCGCCTTGCTTGCCTAGCGTTCTGTGCTGCAAGACTTTCTCTTTTTTTGTTGTGCTCATGATCAAAAAATTCATCGACAAGCTTTTTGGCAAATCTGCCACCCCTCTAGACACCACCGGCAGCAGCGCGGTTAGCCGCGTCAAAAAATCGCCTTTTGGCAAACGCAACGACATCGGGGCTGCAGAACACAAAATCAATGTCAATTTAGTAGACGAGCGTGCCATGGACGTCGTGCGGACCTTAAAACACGCTGGTTTCGCGGCGTATGTGGTCGGCGGTGCCGTGCGCGACCTGCTAGTCGGGCTGCGCCCCAAAGATTTTGACGTGGCAACCAACGCCACGCCCGAGCAGGTGAAGTCGTTGTTCAGGCGGGCCTTCGTGATTGGCCGCCGTTTTCGGATTGTGCATGTGGTCTATGGTCGCGGCCGTGACCATGAGGTCATTGAGGTGTCTACCTTCCGCGCTCACCTGGACAGCAGTCAAGCTGAGCAGGTGGGCGGCAATGAGCGCACCAGTAAAAGCGAGCTGGTGGGCATGAAGCACGCTGTTGACGCGTCGGGCCGGGTGCTGCGTGACAATGTTTGGGGCACTTTGGAGGAGGACGCCGCCCGGCGCGACTTCACCATCAACGCGATGTACTACGACCCCGAAACACAGACAGTGGTGGACTTCCACAATGGCCTGAAGGACGCCCAGAAAAAAATTATCCGCATGATTGGCAACCCGCTGGTGCGTTACCGGGAAGACCCGGTGCGCATTATTCGTGCCGTTCGGTTCTCAGCCAAGCTGGCCGCGCTGGGGTTTACTTTTGAGGACAAAACCGCCGCTCCCTTGCGTGAGATGACGGCGCTGCTGGCCGATGTGCCGCAATCGCGTTTGTTTGACGAAATGCTCAAACTCCTGCAAACCGGCCATGCATTGGCCAGCATTGCCCAACTCAAATTGCTGGGTTTGGGCACGGGCATTTATCCGCTGCTTGATGTGGTGGTCGATAACGTCGACGACCCGTTGTTGAACCTGGCACTGCACGACACCGACCGGCGAGTCAGCGAAGACAAACCGGTTGCGCCGAGCTTTTTGCTCGCTTGCGTGCTGTGGGCTGACGTGCGCAGTGGCTGGCTACGCCGCCAGCAGCGCGGCGAGCCCACCATGGCGGCGCTGCAAGACGCTATTGACGACGCTTTTAATGCCAGGATTGGTGACGTCTCGGGCCGGGGTAAGTTAGGCATTGATATGCGCGAAATCTGGACGATGCAACCGCGCTTTGAAAAGCGCACCGGCTCATCGCCCTACGCGATGCTGGAGCAGCCCCGTTTTCGCGCCGGGTTAGACTTTTTGCGCTTGCGCGGCCAAACCGGCGAGCTCGACATTGAACTGGCCCAATGGTGGGAAACCTTTAGCACCGCATACGACGACGAGCGCCACGCGATGATAGAAGCGGCTCGTCTTGCCCAACTGCAAAAACCACAAGGTCGCGCCCGCGTTCGGCGGATGGACGCCGCCCCGGCGAGAGACCCTCGGTTTGAGGCTGATCCGGCCGACGCTTCGGCGCACGGCGTGTCAGCTGGCGACGCACACCTGGATGCCAGCGAAGCCGCTCCGGCAAAAAAGCGACGTCGCCGGCGCAAGCCCGTTAGCCGCGACAACGGCGGCGGCGAGGGCACTGGGGCACTGGCAGACGTCGGCGCTGCCCGCAGCGCTGATCAATGAGCTTGCCAAGGACTGAGCAGTCTCAGGTGACTGCTTACATCGGCTTAGGCGCCAATTTGGGCAATGCACACCACGCGCTTTGCCAGGCAGTAACGTCACTGCGCCTGCTGCCACGCAGCCAGCTGCTGCGGGCTTCCGCAGTTTATACAACCCAAGCGCTGGACACTGACGCCGGCCTTGAGGTAGCGGCAGGGGGTGACGACTACCTGAATGCCGCCGTGGCGCTGCAAACTGAGTTGACCGCGCCAGCTTTGCTGTGCGAACTGCAGCGCATTGAGCATGCCGCTGGCCGCGAGCGGCCCTACCGCAACGCTCCCCGCACATTGGACTTGGACCTGCTGCTGTATGGCAGCGCGCATATTGACTCGGCCGAGTTGACCGTTCCCCACCCACGCATGTGGCAACGCGCGTTTGTGCTGGTGCCATTGGCTGAAATTGCGCCAGCCTGCGTTAGCAGGCAGCAACTTCGGGCCGTAGCGCACCAGCGAATTGCCCGAATGGCGCAGGCTCTTTGAGGCCCGAAACCGCCAGCAGGCGCTAAAGCACTAAGCGCTAAGGAGCCAAGCGGTCTATGCGCCAGCGGCCGTCTGGTTGCTTGAAGTAGCGTAGCCTGTCGTGCAGCCGGCTTTGACGGCCTTGCCAGAACTCCCACTGGTCGGGCTTGAGCCGGTAGCCACCCCAGTGAGGGGGTCTGGGCGGGCTGTTGCCAAACTCGTTGGCAAACGCTTTTTCGTTGGCTTCGAGCACATCGCGACCGGCCACAACCGTGCTTTGCGGGCTAGCCCAGGCGCCCAAGCGCGAGCCAAGCGGACGGCTGGCGAAGTAAGCGTCGCTTTCTTCGGCGGCTATTTTCTCCACTGTGCCTTCAATGCGCACCACCCGCTCCATCTCCACCCAGTGAAATTGCAGCGCAGCCAATGGGTTGCCAGCCAACTCATGGCCCTTGCGGCTGTCGTAGTTGGTAAACCAGACAGGGCCTCGGGTATCCAGGCCTTTGATCAGCACAATTCGGGTCGACGGCCGCAAGTTGCCGCCCACCGTGGCCAGGGTCATAGCGTTAGGCTCAGGAATTTTTTCAGCCAGCGCTTGGCTCAGCCATAACTCGAACAGCTCAAGCGGGTTGGAGCTGACATCAGCTTCGTTGAGTTGCCCACGCTCATAGCTTTGGCGCAGGTCGGCAATGCAAGGGGAAGTGCTCATGCCGTGCATTGTGCATGGCTGCAGTCGCGCGGCTTAGCCCAGTTGGTGCCGTTGCCTCGGCGCAGTGTGGATTTGGCCGAAGCCCGTTTGCTGTAGCACCCTGAGGAGGTGGGCCACGCGGGCATGGACAGGCGCATTGCCACTGCCGTCCTGGCCCTGCCAGAGGCTGTGGCCGAGCTGCTTTGGCGTGGTGCCCTGTCGCCTATTCGCCGCGCCACGGTGCGCCAGCTCGCTACCGCGTTTGCCTTTGCAGTAGCTGTGCCGCCATGCCCGGGCCAGCGCGGCTGAGCGGTGCGGTTTGCTGCTGGGTAAGGCACTAAAACTGGCGAATTTAAGAGAAAAGTAGGCGTAGCCGTTGTGTTTAATGCCTGCAGTGCTATTGATTTAGTAGCTTTCGTCACGCCAGATGACATCGGCGTGACCACGGACACCGACACGCTCGAAGGCCTGAGCTGCGCAGGTGTGCAGCCAAAACGCTAAGCCGGCACTTGCGGGCGCGGCGCTCAGCTGACAGGTGCTTCGCGTTTTGCTAGCCTGAGCAAGCGGCCCAATGCCGCTTTGGCAATGCCAAGTAAGGCGAGTTTGTAGTGTGTGTGCTGTGTGGAGGCTGTGCGGGAGTACACATTTTTTTCATAGCGCTCGTTGGGCTGCAGAAAAAATTTCAGCGTGTGCCGCATTGAGCCCCGAGGCTGGTGCAGTCCGGGCTGCGGCGCGACAACATGAACGCCCAAGCGCGTATTGTCAAACGGGCTAGGCGACATAGCCACTGTCCGCTCGCTCTGCGCTCTTGGGCAGCTGGGCAGTGCAGCCATGTGGGGCCAGACATGCACTTAGGCGTTCCACAAGCTGACAGTGGCGGCTATATGCTGGACCTGTCGGCTTGTGGCGGTTGCTGCACCGCGGTTTTTTTATCTGCCAGCGTTAAGCCGCACAACCACCCAGCCTGGCCAGGCGGCGCTGCCCTGGCTAGCTTGTTAACCCGGTTGCCCCAATCGCTGCAGCTACCCGAAATACTCCAGCCAACCCGACCCTGCCCCTTGCGTGTTTGGCAATAGCTAGGCGCAGCAGCTAGAGCGTGCTCAACAAAGGCAAAGTTCGGCTGCCGAGTCAGCAAGGCGTTGCCAACAGTCCACCGCTCAGGCAAGCCGCCCCATCGGCGTGGCACGGCATTAAACAGCCGGGCGCTGCAGTGCAGCGGGCCAGCGCTGCAGGTTTAATCGTTGAGCACCGCAATCTAGAATGGTGTGAGACTCAATGTGAAGTTAATCAGGACTCCAATATGTATCAAGAAGACGAAGACATCCCCAAGCGTGCCGCGTTAGTCGTGGTGTTTGGCGTAGTCGCGGTGGTGGTGACTGCGGTGCTGGCCTATGGCGCTGCACACCGCAGCGCTGCTCACCCGGCCCAGTCCGCGTCGTCCTCCCTGGCCGTATTGGCTGCAGCAACGGCTTTGGTGGTAGCGGCTCCTGTTGCCGATGCCTTTGCTGCGCAGCTGGCCGCATCGGACGCCGCCAGCATCAACGTTGAAAATGGCGTGGTTAAGTTTTACTTTGCGCCCAGCAAAGCGGAGCTCGCGGCGGGTGCGAACGACGCCTTGGCCAATGTGGTCAAACAAGTTACTGCCGATGGCAGCCTGGGGCGCAAACTGGTAGTGTCGGGCTTTCACGATGCAACCGGCAATGCCGCTAAAAATGTGGAGCTTGCCAAGTTGCGGGCCAAAACTGTGCGCAGTGCGTTGTTGGCTTTAGGGGTGGCCGAAGGCCAGATCGAGTTAAAAAAGCCCGAGCAGTTGCCGGCCAGCGAGACCAACGCGCAGGCCCGTCGGGTGGAAGTAAGCGTGCAATAAAGCCTGGTCGGCAAGCCGGCCAACGCCGTGGCTGGCGGCAAGCCTAGGCGACGCTAGCCTGGGCCGCATACGCCTTAAAGCGCAAGTCTGTCTTTTTTGAAAGGTGTTTGTCATGGCAATACGGCTGTCTATTTCCGCTGTTACCGCGCGCATCGCGCTGCGCAGTCAAGCCACCCGCAGCGCGTACTTGCAGCGAGTGAGCAAGGCAGCCCGGCGCAGCCGAGGAACAGAGCGCATGGGCTGCGCCAACCTAGCCCATGCGGTAGCCGGTATGCCGCCTGACGACCGTTTCAAGGTCGTTACCCAGCGGGCACCCAACATCGGTATCGTCACGGCCTACAACGACATGCTCTCAGCGCACACGCCAATGCAGCGCTACCCCGAGCTGATTAAACAAGAAGCCCGGTTGCACGGCGCTACTGCCCAGGTTGCAGGCGGCGTGCCGGCGATGTGTGACGGGGTAACGCAGGGCACATCGGGGATGGAGCTCAGCTTGTTTAGCCGTGATGTGATTGCCATGGCAACGGCTGTGGCGTTGTCACACGATATGTTTGACGCTGCGCTGATGCTCGGCGTGTGCGACAAAATTGTGCCGGGACTGCTGATTGGCGCGTTGCATTTTGGGCACTTGCCGACGGTGTTTGTACCCGCTGGCCCGATGCCCACCGGCGTCGCAAACAAAGAAAAAGCCCAAGTGCGCGAGCTCGCTGCACAGGGCCTGGTCGGCCGCAGTGTGTTGCTCGCCTCCGAGATGAAAAGCTATCACGCACCCGGAACCTGCACGTTTTATGGCACAGCCAACAGCAATCAAATGCTGCTAGAAGCCATGGGCCTGCATGTGCCTGGCACGGCGTTTGTGGCCCCGGGTGGCGCGTTACGCGACGAGCTCACGCGCGAGGCGGCCCGCACGGTGCTGGGGCTTACACAGTCGCAGCGCTTCACGCCCATTGGGCTGATGGTCGACGAAAAAGCCATCGTCAATGCCATGGTGGCTTTGCTGGCCACAGGCGGCTCAACCAACCATCTGATTCATTGGGTGGCGGTAGCC
>JAYULP010000187.1:0-4766 GCA_043763445.1 Polaromonas sp. | reverse complement strand
AAATTAACACCAACAGGCTCAGTTCAGCGCACGCCGCTGGCACAAGCTCAGTTTATTGAATCGAGTAAGAACGCCTGCACTGCTTGCACTTGATCGTCCGCCACCAAAGTCGGCGCATGCCCAACGCCGGGGAATTCGACCCATTGCGCTGCCGGGCCTCGCAGCGTCATTGCTCGCATTGTGGGCGCGCTCAGCAGGTCGGAGAGCGCACCGCGCAGCACCAACGTGCGGGCTGTCACCCGGTCATACAACTGCCACAGCACAGAGTCGCCTTGCGCGGTTGAGGCCTCAGTCGCCTGCTTGAAGGGCACTGCAATGGCGGGGTCGTAGTGCAGGCGACACTCGCCTGATTCTGCATCGCTTGGCTCCAACGGTTTGACCATTGGGCGTGACAAGGCCAGCCATTGCGCTGGCGTGTGCGGGCCAAACCCAGATGAAATTAACCACAGCGCATCCGCCGCTTGCTGCAGCGTCTTGAATGGCCCGCCCTGCCCTAAGTAGCTGCCGATGCGTGCAACGGCTTGCCACTGCAGCGTGGGGCCAACGTCATTGAGTACCAAGCGTCGAACGCTCAGCAGCGCTGGCTCGCTCAGGCCGTGTGGTGGCCTGCACCGGGGCACCGGCAAACACGCCTGAGCACAGACCACCAAACCAATCAGCCCGCCCATGCTGGTGCCCACCCAGTCCAGTGCGCTGATGGGCGCTTGCCGCTCAAGCTGTGCCAGCAAGGCGAGCATGTCGGCCGTATAGGTCGGTATTTGGTAAGCCGTGGGGTCTGCCAGCCAGTCGCTCTGGCCTCGCCCCACCACATCGGGGCAGACTACGCGCAGGCTGCCCGCCTTCTGTTCTGCCCGGGCGCACAGCGCTGCTGCAAGGGTGTCGAAGTCACGGCCTTGCCGCGACAAGCCATGCACACACAGCACAACATGCGCGCTGCTCGCATCGCCCCACTGCCAATAGGCCATGCGGTGGCCGCCAGCGTTGTCAGGACAGTGAACAAAGTTAAGACGCGGTGCGGTCATGGTGGGTGCTCGCAAAAATGGTGGGCGCCCACCGCACACCCGCGACATTGGCACAGCGGCGGCAAGACAAGCCGTAACGAACAACCTACATTTACGGCGTTTTTGTAGGCTTTTCTACACCTTGTCCATCGTAGTTGATCCTCTACCTGGCGATATGTCACGGCTGGGCAAGCCGGCCAGTGCGACCGCTGACTGTTACCGCGCCAACATCCGCGCGCGCCAACGGCCAGACGGGCTGCTCGCTTGAGCGACTCCACACCAAACAGGTGGACCAGCGCGGCAACTCGGTAGCCGCTTGGCTCCTGAATCCCAACGTGCCATGGATCACGCTCGTTAGGGCCCTGCTGTTGGGCTCGCATGCCAGCGTAACTGGGCCGCAAGCGGCCGCCATGTCGGCGGGGAACAGCACTTGCGCACGTTGGCGTAAAACGCCGCGCTACGCTGCGAGTCAACAGCAGGCTCACCAGGCCAAGCCTGCCACTGCACATTAGAGCCAAATTTGACCTGTCCGCCCAGCTCCAGCGGGGCAAGCACTGCACACCTGGCCGCGTCGGGCATCCAGCAGATTGAGCAGCTGAAGGGAGCGCATCCAGTGCGGCTGAAGTAGCTCCCTTTGGCATGAGCGCTAGGCGCAATCTGCAATGCGGTGAAACCATAAAACTGGCGCGCTACGGTTGGCGCTGACAAGCCAGCAGCACTGGCCACGGTTTTGCTGTCCACCACGATGCCGTCAGTGGCTGCTGTATCAATGGCTGCAATATTACAAGCTACTGTATCAATAGCAATGTAGGCAATAAATACGAGGGCTATCGTTCAATTAGGCGTAAAAATTGCGCCGGCGGCATCAACAACAGCTAGGAGCGAAGGCATCAGCGCGTGGGGGCCATCATGGCGGTGTTGGGCCAGTGCAGCGCCGCAACGCTGGTAGTCGATGGCACGGTCGCGGCATTAAGTGTGCGGCAGGGGATGTTTGCACAACGCCCTGCGGTTCGCGGCAGCACGCACTGCAGGTGGCCCATTGCGATGTTGTTGGCGACAAAGGTAACGTCAAGCCCAGCCCGGTGCGTACCACCGCGACTTCGCCCGAGTGCTGCAGTCCATCCCAAGGCGTTGCTGACCGAGCAAAAACTGCCTTTTAATAAGTCCACCAAGCAGTCAAGCCCAGCGTGAAGGACGGCGCTGCTGCGCAAGCTGGTGCCCGCGCCAATGGCCTATGACGCCTTGCAGCACCATGGCCTTGCGGCCCCGCAACGCCAACGCGCAAGCGGCCGCCAGGCCCAGCGCGCCCACACCAATCGCTGCGCGGTCCACTGAGTCGGCCGGCATCAGGGCACGGGGGCTACGACGGGCCGGCGCCAAGTCGAGAGTCTCACGCTCGCCCACGGGCTGACTAAAGCCGGCGTGGATCCGTGCGCTCCAACAGCGCGAGCAGCGAGACGAGTGTGGTTTGCAGCACAGCAAAGCCAGCAGTGATCTCCAAGGTGTCCTCGTTCATATACAGCTTGCGATTGATCTCCAACTGGATGCTGTGACGGTGCCGGGCTGGCTGGCTGTGACGGCGTACCAGCTCGACCCCCTTATAGGGGTGGTTGTGGGCCACGTCATAGCCCCTGCCGCGCAGGTGGGCGCACACCAGTGCTGACAACGCCAGGCTGGCGGTTTGGCCGTCCCGGTCGCCCACAACAAAGTCGGCATGCGCCTGGCCTGGGAAATCAGTCGCGTAGCGCGACGCGACGGCAGGCATTGAGTGACAGTTGATGTGCACACTGAAGCCGTGCGCAGCGTGCGCGGCTTCAATGGCAGCCGCTACAGCTGCGTGGTACGGCACCCAACAGCGGGCGATGCGGCAGTGCACTTCAGCGACGCTCAATTGGCGCTGATAAATA
This sequence comes from Polaromonas sp., assembly GCA_043763445.1. Classification (GTDB taxonomy): domain Bacteria; phylum Pseudomonadota; class Gammaproteobacteria; order Burkholderiales; family Burkholderiaceae_C; genus Polaromonas. The sequence goes on along the minus strand of JAYULP010000187.1, from coordinate 1,858 downwards.
GGCTCGCCGCAGTCGGTGGTGCGCCAAATCAACCCCTTGCCCAAGCGCACTTTGGACAGTACAGCCGGCTCAGTAGCAAGCGGCAACAGCCAGGGTGCGTCAAGCATGCTGACATCAATTTCGGTGGTGTTGCGGTTGGCGTCCAGGTAGCTGCGAGGAAAGTGCGCCTCAATCCAGTGCGCGCCTGTAGCGGGCGCAAAGCTGTAGAGCTTTTCGACATGGGTGTCTTCGGCCTTACGCAGCCTTGAAAAAGCGCACGCATAGCCAAAATCTGGCGGATATTGGGTGCCGCTGTGCGGCGAGTCCAGCACCAACGCACTGCGGCCAATATGCGATGAAACCAAGCGCTCAAGGCTCACTGGCGCTGCCACCTCTGCGGGCGGTGTGGCGGGCAGGATTTCGGGGTCAGGCACAGTCATTGTCATGATTGTGACTGACGGTTACTGGTTTACAAGCCCGGCCAACCCCAACCCTGACCCCAAGCAAAACCATCGGGGGGCTCAAGCCCTAGTTTGCACACCCTGCTGGTGGGTTGCACCCCGTTGCATTCTTCACGGCGACTTCAGCGCCTGTTTACCTCGCTTGCCGGGCTAGCGTCGTAAGGTTAAGCCGCAGGGCAGCGTGCGCTGGCCAAAAATCACCGGCCCGACAAGCGGTTTAGCGGTGCATTTCGGCAGTGCCGCGTTCAACTGATTCCCCACAGTAATTTTCACAGGACTTCATTTATGACTTCATCCAAACGTCTGCTTCGCGCCATTGCACTTGCGGCAGGCTCGCTTTGTGCCGTTGCCGGCGCGCAAGCTCAATCAGCGGGCAGCAGTGCTTACTCCTTTTACGCACCGGGCTCAGGCTACGTCGGGCTGAATGTGGGCAAGTCTGACTTTTCTGTCGGTAACGGCAACGGCTTTTTCTCATCTGAACGCAAAGACACTGCTTACGGCATTTATGGCGGCTCCTATGTCACTTCGTACTTCGGCGCTGAACTGGGCTACACCGACTTTGGCAAAATTGCGCGCGCTGGTGGCAAAACCAAGGCGCAAGGCTTCAACTTCAGCTTGATCGGCCGCCTGCCATTGAGCCCACAGTTCAATTTGCTGGGCAAAATTGGCACTACTTACGGCCGCACTGACGTGTCGTCAGCCCTCAGCTCAGGCGTGACGGCGGGGAGCGACAACGGATTTGGTCTGTCCTACGGTGTGGGCGCTGAGTACGCCTTCACCCCAATGGTCTCTGGTGTGGTGCAGTACGACGAGCACCGCCTGAAGTTTGCTGGCGGCGGCAGGGACCGCGTGGGTGCGGCTACTGCGGGCGTGCGCTTTAAGTTCTAAACCGAACTTTTTTAACTGTGGTGCGGGCTCAACCTTTGCCACTGCCGACTCAACGAGCGTCCTCTTGGCCTGCGGTACTTTGAGGGCAAAGACCGCAGGCTTTTTTTTCGGCCGGCTAGCGAGCTCGCCAGTTGTTGCGTAAGCGCAATTGACTGTGGACTCTGCGGCTAGCTCCGGCCTGTCCAAGCCTGCCCTGCGGTAGTCGAATAAATAAACGAACAAACAAGCTCCTCAATAAGACAGGGCAAACCAACAGCCCCGCGGCGCTCGGAGCGTGCACGCCCGCCGGGTCGCCGGACAGAGCTGCAGTTTCATGACGCGCTGCCACGCCAGTGAATAGTTAAAGTACTCATTTATTCATAGCACTGCAAGCATATAGAACAACGGCTACAGATCTATTAGGCAAAAAAAGTTTTTTGAGCCTGTTTTTTTGAGCCTGTTTTTTCGATAAACAGGTCAAGATCAGTGCGGCGGGCTTTTCTTTGTGGTGGCGCTGCTATTGGCAAGAAAAAGTAATGCGCTAGGCCGCC
>JAYULP010000186.1:0-4767 GCA_043763445.1 Polaromonas sp. | reverse complement strand
AAAACGGGCTGGCTTGTCTGACTAACATGCGTACATTGCCCGGCGTCATCACACTCAAACCGCTGCCTGGGCTGCCGGTGGTGCGCGACTTGATCGTTGACATGACGCAGTTTTTTAAGCAATACAACTCGATTAAGCCCTATTTAATCAACGACAACGTGCCGCCCGAAAAAGAGCGTTTGCAGAGCCCAGAGGAGCGCGACGAACTCAACGGCCTGTATGAATGCATTTTGTGCGCAAGTTGCTCCACGTCATGCCCGAGCTTTTGGTGGAATCCGGATAAGTTTGTTGGTCCTGCCGGCTTGCTGCAGGCCTACCGCTTTATCGCTGACTCCCGCGACGAAGCCACTGCTGAGCGACTGGACAACCTGGAAGACCCTTATCGCCTGTTTCGCTGCCACACCATCATGAACTGCGTTGACGTGTGCCCTAAGGGCTTGAACCCAACTAAGGCTATTGGCAAAATCAAAGAAATGATGGTGCTGCGGGCGGTTTGACGCTGTGCAGCTTATCGAACGTGCACACCGCCATGCCGCCCTCAACAGAAACCTTGCTGGACGAAAGAAGCCTTAGCAAACTACGCTGGCGATGCCGGCGCGGCCTGCTCGAAAACGACTTACTCATCGAGAAGTTTTTTGCTCGCTACGCAGACAGCCTCACCTCAAGCCAAGCGCAAGGCCTTAATGATTTGATGGAGTTGAGCGACAACGATCTACTGGACCTACTGCTGCGACGTCGGGAGCCGCAGGCACTGGCCGACCCACAGGCTGCAGCCCATGCATCTACCGCCCAGGCACTGACGGTACTCAACCAGCTGCGCCCAGTCAATATTCCTCCTTGCCTTGGCCACCAGACGCAATAACGCGCTGGCCCCTGTCTATCCTGACTTGTAAGAAAGACCCTACATGAAGCTCTCCGACAACAAAGCCACCCTGACCTTCAGTAATGGCGCGCCAAATGTCGACCTCCCGGTGTACCAAGGCAATGTCGGACCCGATGTCGTAGACATCCGCAAGCTGTATGCCCAAACCGGCATGTTCACCTACGACCCAGGCTTTTTATCCACCGCAGCGTGCCAGTCAGCTATCACCTACATCGACGGCGACAAGGGTGAGCTGCTGTACCGCGGCTACCCGATTGAGCAGCTGGCCACCACTTGCGACTACCTTGAAACATGCCACCTGCTGCTGTATGGCGAGTTGCCCAACGTGGCTCAGAAAAGTGCATTTACCAAGCTGGTAACCAACCACACGATGGTCAATGAGCAGATGCAGTTTTTCCTGCGAGGCTTTCGCCGTGACGCCCATCCGATGGCCATCATGACCGGCTTGGTCGGCGCTATGTCGGCTTTTTATCACGACAGCACCGACATCAACAACCCACAGCACCGGGAAATTGCTGCTATCCGCTTGATTGCCAAAATGCCAACGCTGGTGGCCATGGCGTACAAATACACCGTTGGGCAGCCTTACATGTATCCGCGCAACGATTTGAGTTACGCCGGCAATTTTTTGCACATGATGTTTGCCACACCATGCGAGAAGTACGAGGTCAACTCGGTACTAGAGCGCGCGCTCGACCGTATCTTTATCTTGCATGCAGACCACGAGCAAAACGCATCGACGTCCACGGTTCGCTTGTGCGGCTCGTCGGGCACTAACCCCTTCGCAGCGATTGCCGCCGGCGTAGCTTGTCTGTGGGGCCCAGCTCACGGGGGCGCCAACGAAGCCGCGCTTAACATGTTGGGTGACATTCAAAAAAACGGTGGAATTGAAAAAATTGGCGACTTTATCAAGCAGGTAAAAGACAAAAACTCTGGTGTAAAACTTATGGGGTTTGGTCATCGTGTCTACAAAAACTATGACCCACGCGCCAAACTCATGCAGGAAACCTGCAAGGAGGTGTTGCACGAAATGGGTTTGGAAAACGACCCGTTGTTCAAGCTAGCCATGGCGCTGGAGAAAATCGCGCTGGAAGACGACTACTTTGTCTCACGCAAGCTCTACCCGAACGTAGACTTCTACTCCGGTATTGTTCAGCGCGCCATCGGCATTCCTGTGCCTTTGTTCACCGCCGTGTTTGCATTGGCGCGCACAGTCGGCTGGATTGCCCAACTCAATGAAATGATTGGTGACCCCGAGTACAAAATTGGCCGGCCCCGTCAGCTGTTCACAGGCTCAGTTGGCCGCGACGTGAAGCCTGTCGCCCAACGCTGACCGAGATTGATCAGCGCAAAGTCCAGTCAGCCTGCCGATGGCAACATCAGCAGGCTTTTTTAATGCGGAGATTGCCGCAGGCTAATTGTGTTTCGCCTTCACTGCCCGCGCCGCGAGCCGAGCCCTTGCAACGCCACCGATTAAAATCTAGAACTAAACCATGCTTCACAGCGCACCAGCGCGCGCACCAAATGAAGGAATCCTGATGGCAAAAACACTGTACGACAAAATCTGGGACGAACATGTTGTGCACACAGAAGATGACGGCACCTCGATTTTGTATATCGACCGTCATCTGGTGCATGAAGTCACCAGTCCCCAAGCCTTTGAAGGGCTGCGCCAAGCGCACCGCAAGGTTTGGCGCATCAGCTCCATTGTCGCCACCGCTGACCACAACACACCCACCACTGGTTGGGATTTGGGCTACGACGGCATCACCGACTTGGTCAGCAAAGAGCAGATCACCACACTGGACAACAACATCAAAGAGTTCGGTGCTGCTGCGTTTTTTCCATTTTTGTCCAAACGCCAAGGTATTGTCCATGTGATAGGGCCTGAAAACGGCGCTACCTTGCCCGGCATGACGGTAGTGTGCGGCGACTCGCACACCTCGACTCACGGCGCATTCGGCGCATTGGCCCACGGCATTGGTACCAGTGAGGTCGAACACGTCATGGCCACCCAGACTTTGCTCGCCAAAAAAGCCAAAAATCTACTAATCAAAGTGGACGGCGTGTTACCGCGGGGCTGCACAGCCAAAGACATTGTGCTAGCCGTTATCGGCAAAATTGGTACCGCCGGTGGCAACGGCTACACCATTGAGTTTGCCGGCGCGGCAATACGGGCACTCAGCATGGAAGGCCGTATGACCGTCTGCAACATGGCCATTGAAGGCGGCGCACGCGCTGGCTTGGTAGCCGTAGACGACAAGACCATTGAGTACCTCAAAGGCCGCCTGCTTGCTCCCGGCACCGACGCCGCCACCGGCCAGTTTGTTGGTGGCCCCGAATGGGACCAGGCAGTGCAGTACTGGCAAACGCTGCACTCTGATGCAAACGCCACCTTCGACGCGGTGGTGACGCTGGACGCCGCCCAGATTTTGCCGCAAGTAAGCTGGGGTACATCGCCCGAGATGGTGCTGTCCATTGAGGGCCGCGTGCCCGACCCCGATAAAGAAAAAGACGCTAATAAGCGCGACGCGATCGAGCGTGCGCTGAAGTACATGGGGTTAGAGCCTGGCAAAGCCTTGAACGATTTGTATATTGACAAAGTTTTTATCGGCAGCTGCACCAACAGCCGCATTGAAGATATGCGCGAAGCAGCGGCAGTGATCAAAAAAATAGGCCAGAAAGTCGCCAAAACCGTCAAGTTGGCAATGGTGGTTCCAGGTTCGGGACTTGTCAAAGAACAGGCCGAGCGCGAGGGACTCGATAAAATTTTTATCGCTGCTGGTTTTGAGTGGCGCGAGCCAGGTTGCTCAATGTGCTTGGCCATGAACGCCGACCGGCTAGAGCCGGGCGAGCGCTGCGCCTCGACCAGTAACCGCAACTTTGAAGGTCGCCAGGGCGCTGGTGGCCGTACCCATCTGGTCAGTCCAGCCATGGCGGCGGCGGCCGCAGTCCACGGACATTTTGTTGATGTTCGACGTTTTGTCTGAAGCTCTTTTGTGAAAGTCGACCATGAAAAAAACGACCTGCCTAGTTTTGATGACCTTAAGCCTAGGCACACTGCTGATGATTTCCGGCTGCAACACCCTGCGCGGTATTGGCCAGGATGTGCAGCGCGCCGGCTCGGCAGTTGAAAGCGCAGCTAAAAAATAAGGTTGTCCATGCAGAAATTCACTACACACCGCGGCCTTGTGGCCCCAATGGACCGCGAAAATGTCGACACGGACGCCATCATTCCCAAGCAATTCCTCAAGTCCATACGAAAAACCGGCTTTGGTATTAACTTGTTTGACGCTTGGCGTTATCTGGATGCGGGCTTTCCTGGCCAAGACTCGCTGAGCCGACAACCCAACCCCGACTTCGTGCTGAACCAGCCCCGCTATGCGGGGGCGTCAGTGCTGCTGGCACGCAAAAACTTTGGCTGCGGCTCATCGCGCGAGCACGCACCTTGGGCTTTGGACCAGTACGGCTTTCGCGCCATCATTGCGCCGAGCTATGCCGACATCTTTTTCAACAACAGCTTCAAAAACGGGTTGCTGCCCATCGTACTGTCCGAGTCCCAGGTAGCGCAGCTGTTTGACGACGTAGCCGCTTTTCCGGGTTACACGCTGACCATTGACCTGCAACGACAGGTGATCCGAAAAGGCCAAGGCGACGAAATTGCGTTTCATGTCGAGGAGTTCCGCCGATACTGCCTGCTCAATGGCCTCGACGATATCGGACTGACGTTGCGCCAAAGCGACAAGATAAAGGCCTTTGAGGCCAAGCGGCTGGCCCAAAAGCCCTGGCTGAATCACACGCTGCAGCAGGCAGTCAAAGCCTGATGTCATCTTGTTTTTGACCTATTTTTTGGTTAAACCACTGCTTAGCCCGCGCATCTAAAA
>JAYULP010000185.1:0-11800 GCA_043763445.1 Polaromonas sp. | reverse complement strand
CCCATGACCCATTGTTAGCGCAGCTGAGATACCGCTTACGTAAAGCTCACGGAGCCGCGCGCGTTAAAAAAATTGGCCTGACATGCGTCTTCAGCCGTGAAGCGGTCGTTCATCCCGCCGTTGGAGCGTGCGTCGATGGCAGCTTGAATTGCCATGGCTATGGCTCAGTTGTGAGCGTCACCGCCGCCTTTGGCGTGTGTGCAGCCGGCTGGGTAATTGGACAAATTGCTGATGGCACCTAAAAAGGCGTTAGAAACCAAGCTATACTGTGAGGCTGTACTGCAGACACAAAGCATACTAAACAAAGCCGTAAAACGCAGCGTATGGGACGTTAGCTCAGTTGGTAGAGCAGCGGACTTTTAATCCGTTTGTCGTGGGTTCGACCCCCGCACGTCCCACCATAATTTCAAAAGCGCTTGGCACATTGTCAAGCGCTTTTTTTTGCTCGATAGCTGCGTTGCAGTGGGCTAGAAAATGTGACCAGCGCTTAGGCTTACTTATGGTGACTACAGTCGCTTGCCGCCGTAGCCCCCAGTGTCCTGCGCAGCGCAGCTGAGCATGGTCTGGCGCACAACAGGTGTACAGCGCGTCACATCACCCGCGTGGTGGCTGCAATGTGCAATGTGTGGTGCGTCGGTTGCGCTGACAACCATGCCAGACGTCGGCTGGGCGTAGCTCAACTCGCGGTTTGATATTCAACAAACGCAGGTGCCGCTGGAAAAATTCCTTTTTTTGTGTCGGCGCAGTCAAAGCATCCAAACGATGTGTAAGTGGCGGCTGACGCGGCTCAAGACGCGCGCCTTCGAATTTCACCCATTGATCACCGAGGAGCTGCACATTATTCAGTTAGGTGCAGGCGCTCTAGTGGTGTGGAACTCTAGCGGGCCGGCCCCGCTGATTTATGTCGTGGACACTTTGTTGTGAAAGTTGTCAGAGCAACAGATGCAAACGCTTTAGTTCGTCGAGAAACAGCCCATTGCGATGCTAATACTGCACGCCAAAAAAGCCTTACTGGTGTGCCCGGCAAGATTGGTGAATCCAGACGCTGCTGGCTAACGTCAGTTGTGCTGGCCGCTTGCATGGCGACGGCAGCCGCGCTGGCAGATGGGTTCAGTTCAACTTCAGACCGCTGCTAATTCGAGCTGTTCAGTAAGCTCAAGCCAGCGCTCTTCGAGCGCAGTAAGGTCGGCTTTCAGCGCCTTGAGTCGCTTGCCGGTTTGCACAAGTTCCGATGTCTCAGCATTTGAGCTGAAAACTGCCTCTAGCCCGACTTTTTCGGCGTTCAGAGCCAGCAGCGTCTGGTCAACTTTTTCCAATTCTTTGCGCAGCGGCTTTGCGGTGTCGAGCTGTTGCTGACGCCTTTGCGCGTCAAACTTTCTATCAGTTACGCCTTTGAGCGCATCAAAACTCGGCTTCGGTGAAACCGCAATATGCTGGCTTTCCAGCACTTCAGGCGCTACCGACGCTACTGCTGCAACTGCTGATCTCTTGGCCTCGTCGCGCTGGCGTTTGGCCTCGTCAAGCAAGTAGCGCTGGTAGTCATCCAAATCGCCATCGAACGGCGCGACGCCGCCGCGCGACACCATCCAAAATTCATCGCACACTGCGCGCAGCAGTGCACGGTCATGGCTGACCAACATAACCGTGCCTTCAAATTCGTTTAGCGCCATCGACAAGGCTTCGCGGGTAGCCAAGTCCAGGTGATTGGTGGGCTCGTCGAGAAGCAACAAATTGGGCCGCTGCCAAACGATCATGCACAGCACCAACCGGGCTTTTTCACCACCGCTCATGCTGCCCACGGTTTGCTTGACCATGTCGCCGCCGAAGTTGAAATTGCCAAGAAAGCTACGCAGGTCTTGCTCGCGGGTTTGCTGACCACTGATTTTTCCTGCAGCCGTTACTTCCCTGACCAGTCGGATCATGTGCTCAAGCGGGTTATCGGCTGGGCGCAGCACGTCTAACTCTTGTTGGGCAAAGTAGCCGATGTTCAGGCCCTTGCCTTCAGTCATTTCGCCGTCGACCGGAGCAAGGGCGCGGGCTATGGTTTTAACCAATGTTGACTTGCCTTGGCCGTTGGCACCCAGGATACCAATGCGTTGGCCCGCCAGTACCGACTTACTGACATTTTGTACGATTACGGTGGGTGGCGTGCCATCTGGCGCGTCTTCAGGTGCCGGATAACCAAAGTAAGCGTTCTGCATTGACAGCATGGGGTTGGGCAGGTTGGCAGGCTCCTTGAACTCGAAAGTGAAATCTGCCTCAGCCAGCAACGGCGCGATTTTCTCCATTCGGTCCAGTGCTTTGACGCGACTTTGCGCTTGCTTTGCTTTACTGGCTTTTGCTTTGAAGCGGGCGATGAACTTTTGCAGGTGGGCAATTTTGTCTTGCTGCTTGGAAAAAGCTGTTTGTTGCAGTGCCATCTGCTCAGCGCGCAAGTCTTCAAATTTGCTGTAGTTGCCGCCGTAGCGGGTAAGTTTGGCATTTTCGATGTGAACAGTGACATCGGTCACCGCATCCAAAAACTCGCGGTCATGGCTGATCACCAACATGGTGCCCTGATAGCGCTTAAGCCAGGCTTCCAGCCAGACCAGAGCATCGAGATCCAAGTGGTTGGTGGGCTCGTCGAGCAGCAGTAGCTCGGACGGGCACATCAGTGCGCGTGCCAGCTGCAGGCGCATGCGCCAACCACCGGAAAAACTGTTGACGGGGTTGTCGAGCTCGTTTAACTTAAAGCCCAAACCCAAAATAAGCGCTTGGGCGCGTGCTTGTGCGTCGTGCGCTCCCGCGTCGTAGAGTTCCATATAGGCGTTGCCAATACGCTCGCCGTCGTCGCTTGCGTCCGCAGCTTGTACTTCGGCCTGCGCTTTGAGTAGCACCACATCGCCTTCAATGACGTACTGGGTGGCACTTTGTTGTGTTTCCGGCATGTCCTGAGCAACCTGCGCCATGCGCCACTGGGAGGGAATGTAGAACTCGCCGCCGTCTTCATGAATGCTGCCGTTGAGCATGGCAAACAACGTCGATTTGCCCGCACCATTGCGTCCAACAAGACCAATTTTCTCGCCCGGGTTTAACGACACGGACGCACTGTCTAAGATGACTTTAGCGCCGCGTCGCAGCACTACGGTTTTTAGGGTAATCATGTTTGAAAAATTCACAGGGTTGATTTCGGATGCGAAATCGGCAAAACAAAAAATGCGCCATCAGTCGCGCAGGTGTTTGCGCCTAATGTCGCTGCGCCAGCGCAAAGTCAGCGCCAGCGCAATTGCTCACGGGTTAACAACAACACTTGATTAGCGCCCGCGCTGGTTTCAAACCAAAGAGGCGCTAGGGCGGGAAAAGCCTGATTGAAGTGCGCAAATTCGTTGCCGATTTCCAACACCAGTACAGCATTTTCGCTCATATGCAGTGCGACTTGCTCAAAAAGCCGTCGAATGAAGTCCATGCCGTCGCGGCCGCCAGCCAGCGCAAGACTGGGCTCGGCTAAAAACTCCGCTGGTAAACCCGCCATAGTGTGAGCGTTGACATACGGTGGATTACAAATGATCAAATCGTAAGGGCCGGCGCACTGCGCAAGGCCGTCAGACTGCACCAGCGTGACTCGCTGCTCAAGGCCGTGCTTGTCGATATTGATTCGCGCTACGGCGAGTGCGTCGCTGCTGATGTCGAGCGCATCAACCGTTACGTCCGGGAACACCAAAGCGCAAAGCACTGCTAACGAGCCGTTGCCGCTGCACAAGTCCAGCACACGGCGCGTATCCTTGCTAAGCCATGGGTCAATGCTTTCGTCGAACAACAGCTCCGCAATCAATGAGCGGGGAATGATGACACGTTCGTCCACATAAAAAGGCACGCCCAGCAGCCATGCTTCGCGAGTGATGTAGGCGGCTGGCTTTCGAGCGGTGATGCGTTCGTCAAAAACAAGCGCCACCGAGGCGATATCTGCTGCAGCTACTGAACGGTGTTCTACCGAGTCCAGCTCGTCAATCGGTAACCCAAGCCTCCACAGCACAAGCCAAGCAGCTTCGTCAAATGCATTGGTGGTGCCCTGTCCAAAGCCGTTGGTCATGGTCAGACCCGCAGCATTCAACCGGTCGGCCATTTGCTCGACCAAAGCCAACACGGTAGTGGCGCTCATGGCGCTGCTACCCCCGATAAACCTGCTAATTGGGCCAAAACGCCTTTATAAATATTTTTCAGCGGATCGAGCGAGACCACCAGCACATGCTCATTGATTTTGTGAATTGACGCATTGATAGGTCCGAACTCAATGATTTGGGGGCAAATTTTGGCGATAAAACGGCCGTCGCTGGTGCCCCCAGTGGTGGACAGCTCGGTGGTCAAGCCGGTTTCGGCCAAGATGGCATGGCGCGCGGCCGCCACTAAGGCTCCCGGTGTGGTTAAAAACGGCAGTCCGCCCACAACCCACTTCAGCTCAAACACCAGTTGGTGAGCTTCAAGGACGTCGTTCAAGCGTCGCTGCAGTTGCTCGGGCGTCGATTCAGTCGAGAAGCGAAAATTAAAATCCACTACCAGCTCGCCTGGGATAATGTTGGAAGCACCGGTGCCGCCGTGGATGTTGGAGACTTGCCAGCTGGTTGCGGGGAAAAATGCATTGCCTGCGTCCCACTGCATTGCCACCAGCTCAGCAAGCGCTGGTGCAAACAGATGTGTCGGGTTTTTAGCCAGGTGCGGATACGCTATGTGGCCCTGCACGCCTTTGACCACCAGCTTGCCGCTCATCGTGCCTCGGCGCCCGTTTTTGATCATGTCGCCCAGCTGGCTCACCGATGTGGGCTCACCGACGATGCAGTAGTCCAACACCTCGCCGCGAGCTACAAGCTGGTTGCAGACCACGACCGTGCCGTCAACGGCTGGGCCTTCCTCGTCACTGGTGAGCAAAAACGCAATCGACAGCGTGGGGTTGGGGTGCGCTGTCAAAAACTCCTCTGTGGCCACCACCATGGCGGCAATTGAGGTTTTCATATCGGCTGCGCCGCGCCCGTACAGCGCACCGTTGAGGTGGCTGGGCGTGAAGGGCTCGCTACGCCACTGCTCTAGCGGCCCGGTGGGAACGACGTCGGTGTGACCGGCAAAAACGAGTGTTTTCGGCTCGCTGGCGGCCGCTTTTGAGGTGGTATCAATAGCCATTGCGCCGGCTTTTTTAGCCCACAGGTTGCTTACCCTGGCATGCGCGGGGCCGCTGTCCATGCGCTCGCAGACAAAGCCCATGGCGCCTAGCCGGCGCGCAATCAGCTCTAGGCAGCCTGCGTCATTCGGCGTGACTGAGGGCAGCGATATCAGCTGCTCGGCAAGGTGCAAGGTAGGTGACATAGCGAGAAAAATATAAGAGGTTAAACATGGTGCGGACAGGCCTTGCAGCTCGTGCGCTACGGCGGTGTTAGCGCAAAGTGGCACCGAAAGCGGTTTCTTGGTGGACGTCCAGCGTAATTTCGGTAAACGAGGGCTCATCGTCGTCGGTATCGTCGAGCTCTTGGGCTTTGAACCGCGCCGCCGCAAAGTCGTTTTCAAGGCGCCACATCAAGTTGGTCGGAGAGTCGGCATGTGCAATACCTTCTTTGCGGGTGACTACGTTTTCGACAATCAACCGGGCGATGTCGGCTTCAAAGGTTTGCGAGCCCTCTGCCATGGCGTTTTCCATTGCTTGTTTGACAGCAGAAAAGTCGCCCTTTTCAATCAACTCTGAAATAAGTTTGGTGTTGAGCATCACCTCAACAGCCGGCGTGCGCGCCCCGTGTTGCGTGCGCAGCAGTCGTTGCGAGACGACCGCGTTCAGTGCAGCTGCCAAATCGCCCAGCATAGTGAGGCGTACTTCTACCGGGTAGAAGCTCAGGACACGGTTAAGCGCTTGGTAGCTGTTGTTTGCGTGCATGGTAGCCAGGCACAGATGACCTGACTGCGCATAGGCAATTGCCGCCGACATAGTTTCACGGTCCCGAATCTCGCCAATCATGATCACATCCGGCGCTTGGCGAAGTGCGTTTTTCAACGCGACTTGCAGCGATTGGGTGTCTATGCCGACTTCTCGCTGGTTGACGACAGACTTTTTGTTGCTAAACAAAAACTCTATCGGATCCTCAATGGTCAGGATGTGCCCCGTCGCTCGGTCATTGCGGTGGTCAATCATGGACGCCAGCGTGGTGCTTTTGCCTGCACCAGTGGAGCCTACCATTAGCACCAGACCGCGTTTTTCCATGATTAGCTCAGACAGAATTGGCGGTAAATTCAGACTCTTCAGCAACGGAATATCTGTTGGAATGTAGCGAATCACAGCGGCATAGGTGCCCCGTTGCCGAAACCCGCTGATTCGAAAATTCCCCAAGCCGGTAATTGGCATTGCGGTATTGAGCTCTCCTAGCTCACGAAGCTCTTCAATTTTGTCGGGTGGCAACACTTCGGCCAGCAAATTGAGTGGCGCGTCGGCTGGAAGCAGTTGTGTGTTGATCGGCACGGTGTGCCCATTGATCTTAATGAGCGCTGGGGAGTGTGCTGACAGGTAAACGTCAGACGCCGCCTTGTCGGCCATCAGCCGCAAAATTCGGTTCATGGTGCTCATGGCGGGTCCTCGTGCGGGGCACTGACAAACTGGCGCGTTGAGCTTTAGTCGCGCAACAACTCGTTTAAGCTGGTGGTGGCGCGGGTTTTAGCGTCTACCTTTTTGACAATGACCGCGCAGTACAGCGAATACTTCCCACCGGCCTTAGGCAGGTTGCCAGAAACCACCACCGAGCCGGCTGGAATACGGCCGTAGCTCACCGTGTCTTGATCGCGGTCATATATTGGCGTGCTTTGGCCGATGTAGACACCCATCGAGATTACCGAGTTTTCTTCAACGATCACGCCTTCGACGATTTCGGAGCGCGCGCCAATAAAGCAGTTGTCCTCAATGATGGTCGGATTGGCTTGCAAAGGCTCGAGCACGCCACCCAAGCCTACACCGCCGGACAAATGGACGTTGTTGCCAACCTGAGCGCAGCTACCCACGCAGGCCCAGGTGTCCACCATGGTGCCTTCGCCGACCCAAGCGCCGATATTGACGTAGCTGGGCATCAAAATTGCCCCTTTCGCAATGAAACTGCCGCGACGGGCAACGGCTGGTGGCACCACACGCACGCCAGCATCGCGCATTTCAGACTCGCTCAAGTGAGCAAATTTGGTTTTTACCTTGTCGAAAAAACCTAAATCGCCGGCACGCATCAACTCGTTGTCCGCTAGGCGAAAGCTCAGCAACACCGCTTTTTTGATCCATTGATGTGTTGTCCAAACGCCGACGGACTCGCGGGTGGCCACGCGCAACTTGCCACTGTTGAGCATGGCCACCGTATGCTCAACGGCGTCTAGCACCTCGGTTGGCGCAGCGCTGGCAGACAGCTTGGCTCGGTCTTCCCAGGCAGCGTCGATAGTGGTCTGGAGGGCGGCGTAGTCTTGCGTCATGCTTGTAGGTGTCAGGTTAAGTAAACGGAGATAAAAGCGGTGTTGAACCAAAAAAATTGGCGGGGCCAGCTCAGCGAGCGTGCAGGCCGATGAACTGCGCAATACGTTCGGCAGCTTCAACGCATTGGGCAGTCTGCGCGACCAGCGCTAGGCGAACGCGGCCAGTGCCAGGGTTGCCGCCGAGGGCGTCGCGGGCTAAATAACTGCCGGGTAACACCACCACATTGTAGGCAGCGAGCAGCTCGCGCGAAAATTTGGCGTCGTCACCCTTGAACGCAGCAGGCACGCCGGCCCATAGGTAAAAACCAGCATCGGGCAGCCCCACGTCCATAACCTGCGCTAGCAGTGGCGTGACTTGGGCAAACTTGGCCCGGTACAGTGCGCGATTTTCCACAACATGCGCCTCATCTCGCCACGCTGCGACGCTGGCGGCTTGCACCACTGGACTCATGGCGCTTCCGTGGTAGGTGCGGTACAGCAAAAAGGGCTTGATCAGCGCTGCATCACCGGCTACAAAACCGCTGCGCAGACCGGGCACATTGCTGCGTTTGGACAAGCTGGTCATGGCCACTAAATTTTTGAAGTCGGTGCGTCCGAGTTGCACGGCGGCTTGCAGGCCGCCCAGTGGGGCGTCGCTGCGAAAATATATCTCGCTGTAGCACTCGTCGGAGGCAATAACAAAGCCGTAGCGGTCGCTTAGCTCAAACAACAGTGCCCATTCGTCCAGGCTCATGACATTGCCAGCCGGGTTGCCTGGGGTACAAACAAACACCAGCTGCGTGGTGGCCCACACCGCGTTGGGCACACTGCCCCAAGCAACCGCAAAGTTACGCTCTGCTTGGCTGGGCACAAAATAGGGCTGGGCACCCGCGAGCACTGCAGCGCCTTCGTAGATTTGATAAAACGGGTTTGGGCACACCACAATCGGGCTCGCCCGGCTGGGGTCAACTACCGCCTGCGCCAGTGCAAACAGCGCCTCACGGGAGCCATTGACTGGCAGGATTTGCGTGGCCGGATTGACCGAAATACTGTAGCGGCTGCTCAGCCATTCGCTCAGTGTTTGCCTGAGTGCGGGCTCGCCCAGTGTGCTGGGGTAGCTGGCCAGCCCCGCAAGGCTGCGGCTCAGTGCGTCCTTAATCAGCTCAGGTGTGGCGTGACGTGGCTCGCCAATGCCCAGACTGATGGGGCTGAAGGCTCGGTTAGGTGTGACGTCGGCATGCAGCTGGCGCAGCCGCTCAAATGGGTAAGGTTTCAAACTTCGGAGCAAGGGATTCATCCGCCTGATTATCCGGTGTCTGGCTAGCTTTTCTGGCCAAATCCCATTTGATGACGTGCTATAGAAAAAATAGCTAACGAGGTAACAAAGACAAGGGCCTACTACTGATATTGATCCGTTTTCAAAGTTTTGACCGTTAACTGGCGCGGTGGCGATGGCTTTTGCGTTGTTTGCGTTGCTTGGCGCTGTGGCCGATTCAATACGCCCTGAGCGCTCGGGTACCATTGCAAGGCGTTTGCCTAGCTGCGCGAGGCAGCATTTCATACCAAGGCATTAGCTCTAACTCTGTGCGTCTTAACTCCATCAAACTCGCCGGCTTCAAGTCGTTTGCCGAGCTAACGAACTTCGTGCTGCCAGGCCAACTTGTCGGGGTGGTTGGGCCTAACGGCTGCGGCAAGTCCAACATCATGGATGCAGTGCGCTGGGTGCTCGGCGAGAGCAAGGCGTCTGAGTTGCGCGGCGAGTCGATGCAGGACGTGATCTTCAATGGCACCACGACGCGCAAGCCAGCGAGTCGCGCCAGCGTGGAACTGGTGTTTGACAACGCCGACCACCGCGCCGGGGGCCAGTGGGGGCAATTTGTTGAAATCGCCGTCAAGCGTGTACTCACGCGCGACGGCACCTCCAGCTACTACATCAACAACCAGCCGGTACGCCGCCGCGATGTGCAAGACGTTTTTTTGGGCACTGGGCTGGGTCCACGCGCCTACGCCATTATTGGTCAGGGCACGATCAGCCGCATTATTGAGTCCAAGCCCGAGGAGCTACGCCTTTTTCTAGAAGAAGCGGCCGGTGTGTCCAAATACAAAGAACGCCGCCGTGAGACAGCTAGCCGTCTGCACGATACGCGCGAGAACCTGACGCGAGTCGAAGACATTCTTCGCGAGCTGAACGCAAACCTTGAGCGGCTTGAAAAGCAGGCTGAAGTCGCGCTGCGCTACAACGCGCTGCAGACCAGCGGCACTTTGAAGCAGCACCAAATGTGGTTTTTAAAGCGCCTTGATGCGCAGGCCGACCAGTCGCGCATTAAGCTCGGCGCAGACAAAGCCGCCAACGACCTCGAAAGCCGGCTGACCGAGCTGCGCGACCTTGAAGCCGACCTGCAAGCTATTGGCCAAGCGCATTACGCTTCGGGCGAGCAGGTCAACCAGGCGCAAAGCACCGTGTATGAGGCGAGCGCCGAGGTGGGTCGTCTGGAATCCGAAATTCGGTTTGTAGTGGACGGCCGCCGGCGGGTGGAGCAGCGCTTGGTGCAACTTAAAGAGCAAACACTCCAGTGGGTCGCCCGGCAGGACGACGCCCACTTCGAGTCTGAAGCGCTGGCCGGCTTGGCGTTGGACGCAGAAGAAAAAGCCGAACTGTTAGCCGCTCAAAGCGAGGAACAGGCAGAGCAGCTCCCAGCGCTGGAAGATGATTGGCGCGCCGCACAGCTCAAAGCCAACACACAGCGCAGCCACGCTACCCAAGTGCAGCAGCACATTGAGGTGTTGGCCGCTGACCAGCGCAATATCCATGAGCAGGCTCGCCTGGCCAATGTCCGTTTGGCGCGCCTCGGCGCCGACCGCATCGCGCTTGACTGCCCCGATGAAGCCCGCCTAGTGAGTGCGCAGGCGCAGCTTGACGCCTCGCTCGCCGCGCAGACCCAGAGCACGGCACAACTTGAAAATTTGTCTGCCGCATTGCCTGAGCGTGACGACGAGCGCCGTGGCCTGCAGCAGTCGGTCATCACCCAGTCGGCGACATATGCCGCGTTATCGGCCAAGCTGGAGGCGCTTAAGACGCTGCAAGACAAAGTAAAAACTGACGGCAAGCTGCGCCCTTGGCTGGCCCGACACGGGCTGGCATCGCTGCAAGGCTTGTGGACACGCCTGCATATTGCCCCCGGCTGGGAGCGGGCGCTGGAGTCCGCTCTGCGCGAACGCATGGGCGCGCTGGAGGTGTCTCGCCTCGATGTGGTGTGCGGCTTTGTTGGCTCCGGCGAGCACACCGAGCCGCCGGCCAAGCTGGCTTTTTATACGCTACCGGCTAGCGGCCCATTGGCTGTGGGCCACGCTGCACCGTTAAAGCCCCTGTTCGAGCTGCTCCGAGTCAGCGACGCGGCCCAAGCCGCGCTGTTGGTTAACTGGCTACAAGGCTGTTTTACTGCCCCAACGCTGGACGAGGCGCTGGCTATTCGCCACACCTTGCCAGCGGGCAATGTGGTTTATGTGCCGGCTGGCCACGCGGTCACGCAGCACAGTGTCAGCTTTTATGCACCCGACTCAGAGCAAGCCGGGCTGCTGGAGCGGGCTCAGGAAATTGACCAGCTGACGCTAGAGCTGCGCGCTCAGGCGCTGATCCATGACCAGGCTAAAACCGCATTGCTGCAGGCTGAAGCGGCCTACCAGGGGGCGGTGCAGCGTCTGGCCGCTGCTAGGCGGGCATGCGCTGAAGATCAAAGCCGCACACACAGCTTGCAGGTCGACGCGGTGCGGCTGACCCAGCTGGCAGAGCAAATGCGAGCGCGCAGCGGGCAGATTCAAGCCGACACTGTTGAGGTGTCCACGCAGCTCGATGAGCTGCAACAGCGCCGGCTCGCAGCCGAAGCCCGATTTGAAGCGCTGGACATGCAGCTCGCTGACAGCCAGGAGCGCCATGTGCAGCTGGACGACCGGATGCTTGAGCTCGAACGCAAGCTGGGCGAAGCGCGTGCGCAGCAACGCACGCTCGAGCGGCAGGCGCAAGAAGCGCAGTTCGCCCTGCGCAGCCTTGCGTCACGCCGCAGCGAGTTGGCGCGGTCTATTGCGATTGCCGGTCAGCAGGCGGCCACCATCGCGGCCGAAGAAAATCGGGCCCAAGCCGAGCTGCTGCGCTTGAATGACGCCGCAGCTCAGGGCGGTCTCCAAGACGCGCTGCATGCCAAACTGGCTTGTGAGGCCGCGCTGGCTGACCACCGCGCGCAGCACGACAGCCTGAACGCCAAGCTGCGCGCTGGTAACGAGCGCCGAATGCAGCTCGAGCGTGAGCTGGAGCCTTTGCGCCAACGCATCAGCGAGTTTCAGCTCAAGGAACAAGCAGCTCGCCTGGGCT
>JAYULP010000184.1:0-4778 GCA_043763445.1 Polaromonas sp. | reverse complement strand
GTGCCTGGCGATGGGCCAGGCCGGTGTGGTGGTGTTGAGCACCACGCCGTTTTACGCCGAAAGCGGCGGCCAGGTGGGCGACGAGGGCTGTTTGATGGCGGGGCTTAGCCCCAACGACACCCGGTTTGAAGTGCAGGATACCCAAAAACTTCGTGCGGACGTGTTTACTCACCATGGCAGCGTTAGCCGCGGTGCCTTGCGGGTGGGTGACACGGTCGCGGCGCAGGTCAACATCGCCGTGCGCGCGCAAACCGCGCGTAACCACAGCGCTACCCACCTGATGCACCAGGCGTTGCGCGAGGTGTTGGGCCGTGACGTGCAGCAAAAAGGCAGCCTGGTCAACGCGCAACGCACCCGCTTTGACTTTACCCACCATGCGCCGGTGACGGACGCACAAATTCGGCAGATCGAGTCGCTGGTCAACGCCCAGGTGCTGGCCAACGCAGCGACCGACGCCGCTGAAATGCCGATAGAAGATGCCCAAAAAACCGGTGCAGTGATGCTGTTTGGTGAAAAGTATGGCGACTCGGTGCGGGTGCTGTCGATTGGCTCAAGCAAAGAGCTTTGCGGCGGCACGCATGTGGGCCGCACCGGTGATATTGGCCTGTTCAAAATTGTCAGCGAAAGCGGTGTAGCGGCGGGTGTTCGGCGGGTTGAGGCCGTCACTGGCCTGAATGCGCTGGCCTACTTGCAGCAACTCGAAGCGTCGGTTCATCAAACCGCCCAGTCGCTCAAAACCAGCCCGCAGGAGGTGCAACCCAAGCTGCAGCATCTCCTTGAGCTGGTCAAGTCGCAGCTCAAGGAGATGGATGCGCTCAAAGGCAAGCTGGCCTCCAGCCAGGGCGATGAGCTGATGACGCGGGCAGTCGATGTGCACGGTATCAAGGTGCTGGCTATTGAGCTCCCGCAGGCTGATGCAAAAACGCTGCGTGAGGCGATGGACAAGCTCAAGGACAAGCTCAAAACCGCGGTCATTGTGCTGGCAGCCAGCGAGGGCAACAAAGTCCAGATCGCTGCTGGCGTGACAGCTGACGTCACCGCCAGGATCAAGGCCGGTGAGCTGGTCAATTTTGTGGCCCAGCAGGTGGGCGGCAAGGGCGGCGGCAAAGCCGACATGGCCATGGCCGGTGGCACCGATGCGTCCCAGCTGACGGCAGCGCTGGCTTCGGTTCGCGGCTGGGTGACGACCAAGCTGTAAGTTGCAGCCGGGTGCGGCGCGCCACAACCGTAGCCGGTAAATACGGCGCTGGCGATTACCGCTGCAACCGCAGTAACCGCTGTAACCGCAGTAATTGCGGCCGTCAGTCGATTGCTATAAAATAGATAGCTGTCAAGGTTTTAGATACACCGGCCAGAAGGCTAACTGGCGTTAAATGACGGAAAAACGGCGTCTGGGGCCGCGCCAGCTCAGGCAGTAGCCCAAAACACGCCAAACCAGCCCCGCGCATCGAGCCAATGCTGTACCTGCTTGAAACCTGCGCGTTGCAGCAGCGTTGTCATGCTGCTTACCGTGTATTTGTAGGAGCTTTCGGTGTGGATACGCTCGCCGCTGGCAAATGCTCGGGTGTGCTCAGGCCAACGCACGGTCAGCGCGCAGCTGGCCTCTAAGTGCATTTCAATGCGTGATGCCTCGGTGTTGAAAACCGCCACATGCCGCCACTGGCGCACGTCAAAGTCAGCGTCCAGCAGCCCATTGACGTGGCGCAGCATGTTTTTGTTAAACGCCGCTGTCACGCCCAGTGCGTCGTCGTAGGCGGCCTCTAGTGTGGCGGTGTCCTTAACCAGGTCGATGCCAAGCAGAAGGCCGCGGGCGTTGCCTTGCGCTGGCTCCGCCATGCGCTGCAAAAACGCCAGTGCCTGCTCTGGAGTGAAGTTGCCGAGGCTTGAGCCGGGGTAGAAAAAAACCCGGTCATCGCGCTGCACCGTGGCTGGCAGCACCAGCGCGCTTGAGAAGTCCAGGCCAAGCGCTAGCACTTCAAGCGCCGGGAAACGGGTTTGAATTTGCGCCGCTGCGCCGGCCAAGAAGTCCGCTGAAATGTCGATCGGCACGTACTGGCGAGGCGCCAAGTGCGGGATCAGCGCCGCAGCTTTGGCGCAGTTGCCGGCGCCCAGGTCAATTAAGCAAGGCGCGCTAAGGCCGGCGTGTTGCAGTGCGCTGGCCAGCGGCTGGCAAATAGCGTCAAAAATCAGCGCTTCGGTGCGTGTGGGGTAGTACTCGCTGACGGCGGTAATGGCTTCAAACAGTTTGGAGCCGAGCGTGTCGTAGAAAAACTTCGGTGAAATACTGGCGCGGGCTTGCAGCAGCCCCGCTGTCAATTCGTCGCGCGTGCGGGCGGCTGCACCGTCGGGCGCTGCGCAGCTCAACTCGGGGGCGCGCGTGGCCGGGCTGGCCGGCCGTGGGGTGTCGGGGATGTATTGGTTCACAGCAAGGTTTCCATGGAACAAAAAGTCAGGGCTATCGCCGAGCGACGCGGTGGCCGGCGCTGCACGCCTAGGCCGACATCCAGCGACGACTGGCAAAGCTCAGGGCGTCAACTAGCGCGACCAGCAGCAGCATAGCCAGCAAAATACTGCCAACGTCGCCCATCTGGAACAGGCCCATGTGAAAGGCCAGCATTTGTCCTAGGCCACCAGCGCCCACCACGCCCAGCACAGCCGCAGCGCGAATGTTGTTTTCCCAGCGGTACAAGGCGTAGCTCACCAGCTGCGGCAGCACCTGCGGCAAGCTGGCGTACAAAAACACGCGGCCCTCGCCCACACCCCGCAGCCGCAGGGCTTGGGCCGGGCCAGGCGGCGCGTTTTCGATGGCTTCGGCAAACAAGCGGCCCAGCACGCCCGCCGTGTGCAACGCCAATGCCAGCGTGCCAGCGAAGGGGCCAAGGCCCGCTGCAATCAACAGCAACGTGGCCCAAACAAGCTCGGGGATGCTGCGCAGCGCGTTCAGCACCAGCCGCGTCAAGCCGCGCCAGTAGGCCGGATCACCAGCATACGTTTTGCTGGCCGGCAGTGCCAAGGCAATACCTAACACCACAGCCAGCAGCGTTCCTACGGCCGACATGGCCAGCGTTTGAAGCGCCGCCAGGAGCAGTTTTTGGAGGAACCGCGGGCTGCCTTCGAGCTGCGTTAGCTCCGCCAGAAACTGGCCCATTTTGCGCAGTGCGGTGACCGATAAGAACTGTGCCCACTGCAGCTGCAGTGACCAAAAACTCAGTCCCACCAACACCAGCACGCCCGCTACAAACCAGCAGGCCCGGCAACGGGCCTCAAACAGGCGCGGGGGCAACGGGCGCGGCGCGTCGTTGACTGCAGACGCTGCCAGTTTCACGCCAGCCATTGCCGAAGCCCCGCGCTGATGCGGTCGGCTACCCACACCAGTGCCATGAACACCAGCAGCATGGTGGCAACTTCAGCGCCGTTGAACATTTTCATTGACGCATCCATCATTTGCCCCAGTCCGCCTGCGCCGACAAAGCCCAGCACCGCCGATGAGCGGATTGCACATTCCCAGCGGTACAAGGTGTAGCTGGTCAGCTCGGCCGCGCTTTGCGGCAGCAGCGCATACAAAAAAGTCTGTAGCCGGCTTGAGCCGTTGCGCAGCAAGCTGGCAGCGGGGTGGGTATCGCTGCTTTCCAGAATTTCGGCATACACCTTGCCCAGCATGCCGGAAAAGGTCAGCGCAATGGCCAGCACCCCGGCGGTGGGGCCTAGGCCTACTACCCGGACAAACACCAGCGCCCAAATCAGCTCGGGCACACTGCGCAGCACAATCATCAGCCACCGCACTGCCAAGCGCACCAAGGCGGGCAGCGGTGCCATACGTCCTGCCAGCGCTGAAACCGACAGCACGCGCACCGACAGCAGTGCTAGCGGAACCGCCAGTAGCAGTGCCAACGTCAGGCCAGCGGTGGCAATGGCTACCGTGCGCCAGGTCTCCCGCGCCACCAGCAGCAAAAAGTCGTTGCTTGTTTTGGGCGGCACAAAGTCCGCTAGAAAACGCAGCGCGGGCTTTAATGCGCCGGGCTGCCACAGCAGCCAGGCTCTGAACTCGGTTAACACCAGCAGTGGCCACAGCGCCGCAACGCTGGCCAGGGCCCAAAACAGCCGCTGCCGCGCAGCCGGGTCGCGCCGCGGCACCCTACGCACCGGCTGCTGTGCGGCTAGCGGCACGGCATGGCCACCGGCGGGGCCGCGAGCGGCGCGTCAAACAGCAGTGCAGGCCCTGCACCGTTGAGCTCGTCGAGGTGCTGGTCATACAACTGGTGCAGTCGCTGCGGTGTGACCTGCGCGGCGGGCAGGTCAAAGGCCAGTGCGCCGTCTCGTAGCCCAATGATGCGGGGAAAGTGCTGCAGCGCCATCTCGACATGGTGCAGTGTGCTGATTAGCGTAGCACCGCGCTCGCTCGCGGCCCGGGTCAATGACGCAATGGCTTGCTGTGCCCGAGCCGGGTCCAGCGCCGACAGCGGCTCGTCCACCAGCATCAGCTGGGCCTGCGATGCCAGCGCACGCGCTAGCCCCACCCGCTGACGCTCCCCGCCCGACAGCCGGTCCACTCGGTCAAACAACTTGTCGCTGACATCAAACCGGGCCAATGCGCTCTCGGCCAGGGCAATGTCGGTGGGGTACAGCAAGCTGCGCACGCTGGCCCACAGGCCTTCATGCGGTAGCCGACCGGCCAGCACCGCAGTAACCACCCGTTGGCGCGGCGGCAACGGCGGCACTTGAGGTGCCAAAAACAGCTCGCCGCGCAGCCGGTGCAGCTGAGCGCGTGACATTGCCCA
>JAYULP010000183.1:0-11843 GCA_043763445.1 Polaromonas sp. | reverse complement strand
ACTCCGCTGAGCCCCAATGGGCTGCACTCACCCAAAATTAGGTAAGGGTCTGACCCGGTTCCGTTGTGGCCCTTGGCTCACTACGATTAGAGCTGTTTGGTAACGGAGCTGCTATGGCGCGGTATTTACACCCCGCCCAGGGCCGTGGCACACCACACTAAACAAGGTCGCGCGGGCGGTGTAAGCTGCAAACTTTTACTTGCATGGCCTTTGGCAGCCCACCGCCTCGCAAGCGGTAAAAAGCAGTGCTGCTGGCCATTCTTGAAGCCCTTGCCAGCGCCGAACGTGCCGCGCCGGGCCTCGCGTCAATTTACTTGTCAACTTCCGGCGGAGGTTAATTTGGCTGCTGAGTTTATTGTCCAAACGCAAGGCCTGACCAAGGAGTTCAAAGGCTTTGTGGCGGTCAACCAAGTGGGCTTGAGCGTGCAGCGTGGCCACATTCATGCGCTGATTGGCCCGAACGGGGCCGGCAAAACCACTTTTTTCAACCTGCTGACCAAGTTTTTAACGCCAACAAGCGGCTCCATCATGTTCAATGGCGTGGACATCACCCACGAGCAACCGGCTCAAACGGCGCGGCGCGGAATGGTTCGGTCATTTCAGATTTCTGCCGTGTTTGCCCACATGAGCGTGCTGCAAAACGTACGGGCAGCGCTGCAGCGCAACTTGGGCACTTCATTTCACTTTTGGAAGTCCGAACGCAGCCTCTACCACTTGCATGAAAAAGCACGGGCGCTGCTGGCTGAAGTTGATCTGGAGTCGTTTGCCGACGAGTTGACGCTTAACCTGCCCTATGGCCGCAAACGGGCGCTGGAGTTGGCCACCACACTAGCGCTGGAGCCCGAGTTGATGCTGCTCGACGAGCCCACCCAAGGCATGGGCCATGAGGACGTGGAGCGCGTGACGCAGCTGATTAAAAAAGTCTCCAAAGGCCGCACCATTTTGATGGTCGAGCACAACATGGGTGTGGTCTCCCGCATTGCCGACCGCATCACGGTGCTGCAGCGCGGCTCCATCATTGCGGACGGGGCGTATGCCGAGGTAGCAAAAAACCCACTGGTAATTGAGGCCTACATGGGCACTGCCGGTAGCCAGTTGCAAAGCGCTCGCGGATGACCAAAGAACTGCTGACAATTGACAACCTGCATGCCTGGTACGGCGAGTCACACATCCTGCATGGCGTGAACCTGACGGTCAATGAAGGCGAGGTAGTCACCCTGCTGGGCCGCAACGGCGCTGGCCGCACCACCACCTTGCGGGCCATTGTCGGGCTGACCGGCAGGCGTGAGGGCTCTATCAAAATCAACGGTAAAGACGTCATCAAACTGGCCCCGCACAAGGTCGCCCGGCTGGGCGTGGGCTACTGCCCGGAGGAGCGCGGCATTTTTGCCTCGCTCAGCGCACAAGAAAACCTGATGCTGCCGCCAACGATTGCGCCCGGCGGCATGAGCGTTGCGGACATCTACTGCATGTTCCCAAACCTCGAAGAGCGTGCAAACAGCCCTGGCACACGGCTGTCAGGCGGCGAGCAGCAAATGCTGGCAGTAGCGCGCATTTTGCGCACGGGCGCCCGGCTGCTGCTGCTCGACGAGGTCTCCGAAGGCCTGGCACCGGTGATTGTGCAAAAACTCGCTGAAATGATCTTGACGCTCAAAGCCAATGGCTACACCATCGTGCTGGTCGAGCAAAACTTTCGCTTTGCAGCGCCGCTGGCTGACCGGTTTTATGTCATGGAGCACGGCACCATTGTCAAACAGTTCGCGCAGTCGGGTCTACAAGCCAACATGGGCATGTTGCAAGCCTATCTGGGCGTATGAGGGCCCGACACAGTCAAGCCGCAGGCCAACGCCGCGCCACCGAGCGGCTGCCACAGCCCGAGCAAAAGCTCACTTTTTTTTATCCACCACTCCAGGAGAGCTTTATGACACTCAACCTACTCGCCGCCGCGCTGGTCTTTGGTTTGGGCGCGGCCGCCTCGGCGCCGTCGCTGGCCCAAGGCAGCGGCCCGATCAAAATTGGCATCATCACCGATATGTCCAGCCTGTACGCTGACATTGACGGGCCAGCCGGGGCGGAAATGGTCCGCTGGGCCGTGCAGGATTTTGGTGGCAAGGTGTTGGCTCGGCCGGTGGAGGTGCTGACAGCTGACCACCAAAACAAGGCAGACGTGGCCTCGTCAAAGGCCCGCGAATGGGTCGATAAAGACAACTTGGCGATGCTAATTGGCGGCACCAGCTCGGGCACTGCGATTGCGATGTCCAAGGTCATGGCCGAGAAAAAACGTCCATTTATCGCCATTGGCGCCGGCTCGGCCCGCTTGTCCAATGAGGACTGCACCCCCTACAGCGTGCATTACGCTTATGACACCGTGTCGCTGGCCAAGGTAGCGGGCTCGGCTATGGTCAAGGCCGGCAACAAGAGCTGGTATTTTTTGACTGCAGACTATACGTTTGGCTACTCACTTGAGGGCGACGCCTCAGCGGTTGTCAAAGCCAACGGCGGCACCGTCGCCGGAGCGGTGCGGCACCCACTGAATGCATCAGATTTTTCGTCCTTCTTGCTGCAAGCGCAGTCGTCCAAGGCGCAAATTTTGGCCTTGGCCAACGCGGGCGGCGACTTCACCAACGCGATGAAAGCCGCCAAGGAGTTCGGCATCACCAAGACCATGAAGGTCGCTGGTCTGCTGGTGTTTATCAACGATGTGCACAGCCTCGGGCTGGCCAATACCGCCGGGCTGCAGCTGGCCGACAGCTGGTATTGGAGCCAAGATGATGCGGCGCGCAAATTCTCCAAGCGCTTTTTCGACAAGTACAAGCGTATGCCGTCAAGTCTGCAGGCCGCAGACTACTCCGCCACCACCAACTACCTCAAGGCCGTTGAGGCAGCCGGCACCACCGATGGCGACAAAGTCATGAGTACGCTTAAAAGTATGAAAATTGATGACTTCTACAACAAGGGCCAAATCCGCGCAGACGGCCGCATGATTCACGACATGTACCTGTTTGAAGTCAAAACCCCCAGCGAGTCCAGCACGCCATGGGACTACTACAAAACCGTTGCCCGGGTGCCCGGCGAGCAGGCCTTCACCACCGTCGCTGAGTCCAAATGTCCGCTGCTTAAAAAGTAGCTCGCTGGCGACAAGCCCGGCCTGCGGCGAGCAGCGAGCAGCGGGCCAACAGCGCACTGGCCCACTGCAGGGCTGAGCGTTTGCATGAACTAACAGGCTCCCATGAACATTTTTGGCATTCCTCTACAAGCTTTCTTGGGCCAGCTGCTGCTGGGGCTGGTCAACGGTGCTTTTTATGCGCTGCTGAGCTTGGGGCTGGCGGTGATTTTTGGTTTGCTGGGCATTGTTAACTTTGCCCACGGCGCGCTCTACATGCTGGGCGCCTTTGCCGCCTGGATCATGCTGGAGCAGTTCGGCATTAACTACTGGGCCGCGCTGGTGCTGGCCCCAGTGGTGGTAGCGGGCCTGGGCATGCTCGTTGAGCGGCTGTTTCTCAAGCACCTCTACAGCGTTGATCCGATTTATGGCCTGCTGCTGACCTTCGGTTTGTCACTCATTGCCGAGGGCGTACTGCGCGAGTTGTATGGCGTGTCGGGCCAAAACTACCCGGTGCCTGAGCTGCTGTCTGGCGCTACCGACCTGGGCTTTATGGTGCTGCCCAACTACCGCGCCTGGGTGGTGCTGGTGTCGGTGGTGGTGTGCCTGGGAACCTGGTACACGATTGAGCGAACCCGCCTGGGTGCTTACCTGCGGGCAGGAACAGAAAATGCGCCTCTGGTGCAGGCCTTCGGCATCAACGTGCCAATGATGGTGATGTTGACCTACGGCGCCGGTGCCGCGCTGGCCGCGCTGGCCGGCGTGCTGGCCGCCCCCATCATTCAGGTCACTCCGCTGATGGGCTCGAACCTGATCATTGTGGTTTTTGCCGTGGTGGTGATTGGCGGCATGGGCTCTATTTTGGGCTCCGTCGTGACCGGCTTAGGCCTTGGCTTGGTCGAAGGGTTGACCCGTGTTTTCTACCCCGAGGCGTCCAGCATTGTGGTGTTCGTGGTGATGGTTTTGGTGCTGATGGTTCGCCCTGCGGGCCTGTTTGGCAAACCAGCGTGACAACAAGCGACGCCCGAGCGCTCACTACCCCTGCTGCTGCTGCTGCTACTGCGAACAAACCCTTTATGACTAAAGCCGTCCTTGCCCTTCGCCTGAGCTACGCCGCTGTGTTGGGGCTGCTGCTGGTTGCCCCGATTCTTGGTCTGTATCCTGTGTTTGTTATGAAGTTACTGTGTTTTGCGCTGTTTGCCTGCGCCTTTAATTTGTTGCTGGGGTTTACCGGGCTGCTGTCGTTCGGCCATGCGGCGTTTTTTGGCTCGGCTGCGTACATCACCGGCTATGTTGTCAAGTCAGGCAACTGGAGCCCAGAGCTGGCAATAGTCGCTGGCACCGTGGGCGCCGGCGCTATCGGCTTGGTGGTCGGGCTGGTGGCAATTCGCCGCCAGGGCATTTACTTCGCCATGATTACGCTGGCGATAGCGCAAATGGTTTATTTTGTTTGCCTGCAAATGCCCTTCACCGGCGGCGAAGATGGCTTGCAAGGCGTGCCGCGCGGCAGTTTGTTTGGCTTGCTGCCACTGACGCCTGACACCACCATGTACTACTTCGTGGTGACGGTGTTTGTGTTGTGCTTTTTGTGCATCTCGCGCATCGTGCATTCACCGTTTGGGCAGGTTTTGACAATGATCCGTGAAAACGAGCCTCGGGCTATTTCACTGGGCTACCAAGTCGAGCGTTACAAGCTGCTGGCCTTTGTGCTGTCAGCTGCGCTGGCCGGCTTGGCGGGCTCGCTCAAAACGCTGGTAATGGGCTTTGCGAGCCTGTCGGACGTGCACTGGTCGATGTCGGGTGAGGTTATTTTGATGACCTTGCTGGGCGGTGTGGGTACATTTTTTGGGCCAGTGTTTGGCGCAGGCGTGGTGATTTCGCTGCAAAACTTACTGGCCGACAAAGTCGGCTCCTGGGTCACGGTGATCATTGGCGCGATTTTTGTGTTGTGTGTGCTGGCTTTTCGCAAAGGCGTGATCGGCGAGCTGCAGGCGTTTTTAGAGCGCCGCCGCGCGGCGACGCCACCGCAGCCGTAAGCCGGCTCACCGTTGCGGCGGCTCTGCTACCCGCGTCCAGCAGAAACGCCGCCAGTGGCCTAAAACGCCAGCGTCTGGCCCTGGTAGTCCACCAAGTGGCCGGTGTCAGCGGGCTGCAGGCCGTGCAGCACCCGCAGCAGGTCGCCAGCGGCGTCTTGCGCGGGCCGCACGTTCAGCCCGGTTTTGGCAAACGGCTGGCTCAAAGCCGTCGCCACCGTGCCGGGGTGCAGCGCCACACAAATGCTTTGCTTGTTGCGCCGTGTCAGCTCAATCGACGCGGTTTTGACAAGCTGGTTCAACGCTGACTTCGACGCCCGATAGCCATACCAGCCGCCCAGCGCGTTGTCGCCAATGCTGCCGACCCGGGCCGATAAAAAGCCCGCCACACAGCGTGCCTGCTTGGGCATCAGCGGCAAAAAATGCTTCATCACCAGCGCTGGGCCCAGCGTGTTGACGGCAAACACCTGCTGCAAGTAGGCCGCGTCGATGTTCGCAAAGCTGCGCTCCGGCTGACCTGCGTCGCCATGCAAAAACCCGGTAGCGACGATCAGCAAGCGCAACTCGGCGCTAGCTTGTTGGCATGCCTGCGCTACCGCCAGCGCCGCGTGGGCCAGCGTGGACTCGTCGCTGTAGTCCACTGGCACAACGCTGTTACGGCTAAAGCCCAGTACCCGCGCCCACACCCCGCTTGCCGCGAGTTGCGTCAGCAGGGCCGAGCCCAAGCCGCCGCCAGCGCCGATGATGACGGCCACGCCCAGCGGAGCAGGCAAAGAGGCAGCCAATTGAGTCATAAGAAAATCCTTAATACGCTACGAAAAACATAGCTTTGTAGGCAATGAAAATAAGGGCAAAGCCGCTATTAGGCGTAAAAAAGTATGAACTAAGGCGCAGAACACATCAAGGGCCACCCAATTGATGCGGCAAAGCGCGCTTTCAGCCGCGGCCGGCACTTTTGGCGCTTTTGGCGCTTGATGCAGCGCTGAGCGCGGCGCCCAACACAACGGCAGCGCCCAACGCCGGGCTAACCACAACGCTCAACAAAGCCGCTCATGC
Source organism: Polaromonas sp. (assembly GCA_043763445.1). Taxonomy (GTDB): domain Bacteria; phylum Pseudomonadota; class Gammaproteobacteria; order Burkholderiales; family Burkholderiaceae_C; genus Polaromonas. Next base: position 5,651 of record JAYULP010000183.1, on the reverse strand, counting down.
CTCGTGCATAAACCGCACCTTGACACTTTTTCCCTTTACCCCGGCGTTGCTGAGCTTTTGCTGGGCTAGGCTGGCCAGCGCCCGGTCCACCGCGACATAGGTTGAAAACTCGTTGACACTGATCTTGCCGACCTGCTCGCGGGTCAATGGCGGCACATTGCCCGCGTCTGCGGTCAGCGCGCCCAGCACATCGCCGGCACGGATTTTTTCTTTGCGCCCACCCACAATTTGCAGCGTCACCATGGGCGCTAGCAGCGGCTCGTGGCTAGCCGGTGGCAGCTCGCTGAGCTTGTGCCATTGCGACTCGGCTTTTTGCAGCACCTCGATCTTGCCAACGTGGCCCATTTCGTCCATGCTGGCTAGGCTAATGGCCCAGCCTTCCTCGTGCGCCCGGCCGGTGCGGCCAATGCGGTGAATGTGTACCTCGGCGTCGGGTGTCACATCGACGTTGATGACCATCGCTAGCTGGGCGATGTCGAGCCCGCGCGCGGCAACATCGGTAGCTACCAGCACCGAGCAGCTGCGGTTAGAAAACTGCACCAGCACCTGGTCACGCTCGCGTTGCTCTAGCTCGCCAAACAGCGCCAGGGCGCTAAAGCCTTGCGCTTGCAAATACGCCACCAAGGCGCGGCATTGGGACTTGGTGTTGCAAAACGCCAGTGTGCTGGCGGGGCGAAAGTGCATCAGCACCTGCGCTACCGCGCCCAGCCGCGCCTCGTCGTGGTCGCTGTCAGGCACCTGATACCAGCGCTGCTGAATTTTGGTTTTTTCGTGCTGCGCCTGCACCGTGATGGTTTGGGGTGCCCGCATGAATTGCTGGCTGATTTTGACGATGCCTTCTGGATAGGTGGCGGAAAACAGCAGGGTCTGGCGCTCCTTGGGGCACTGCTTGGCGACGGTAGCAATGTCGTCAAAAAAGCCCATGTCCAGCATGCGGTCGGCCTCGTCGAGCACCAGGGTGTTCATCGCGTCCAGCTTGAGGTGCCCGCGCGCCAAGTGGTCCATGATGCGGCCGGGCGTGCCCACAACAATGTGCGCGCCGTTTTCTAGGCTAACGCTTTGGTTGCGCAGCGGCACGCCGCCGCACAGCACCACCACCTTGATATTTTCTTCGGCACGCGCTAGCCGGCGAATCTCAGCGGCGACCTGGTCGGCCAACTCACGCGTGGGGCACAGCACCATTGCCTGGACGGCAAAGCGGCGGGCGTTCAGGCTAGACAGCAGGGCAATGCCGAAGGCCGCGGTTTTGCCGCTGCCGGTTTTGGCTTGAGCGATCAGGTCTTTGCCCGCCAAGGCTACCGGCAGGCTGGCGGCCTGAATGGGCGTCATCTGGGTGTAGCCCAGCTGGGTCAGGTTGGCCAGCACGTGGGCGGGCAGACCAAGGGACGCGAAGCCGCAAGAGGGCAAAGAAGGCAAAGAGGCAGAAGAAGGAGTCATGCAGCGATTATCGTGACTCGTCACCCCAGCGCGCAGACCCAGTTGCTAATTGAATGAAGCGGCGCCATGAAGTGTGAAAATTAATTTTTCTTATTCGCTCTGCGTGCGGCAAAGGCTCGGTGACGGCGAGCTAGGCTTCGGCGAGCTCACAGCGGGCGCGCCGCTAGCGACTTCTCGGCTTTAGCGGCCCGGCCGGCTCCAGGCTGACCCCATGGTGAAACCGTTTATCCGGTTTGGTTAAAAATACAGTGGCTTGTGCATTCGCCCGGCGCTTGTCAAAGGGCCGGTTTGTGCAGCGCCGTGCTTTGACAAGCGCCGGGCGAGCAGCGAGTTGCCAGGTCACTGGGGGCCCTATCAATCAACTGGCAATCTGCCCCCAAAGCCCCTGCCGAACACCTTCAAAAACCCAGCGGCGCCATGACGATTCAAAACCCCACTTATGCGCCGCTGGCCGAACATATCGGCGCCAACGCCCTGCCCTTGTACTTCGCCGCGCTAGCGGTGCTGCTGCTGACGGTGGCTGGGCTATGGGCGCTGGCGCGCCGTTACCCACTGCCGCGTGCTGACTCAACACTGCCGCCCAATGGCTGTGTGTTGGTCTGGCTTGGCTTCGGTTGTGCGGCGGCGGTGGGCGGCGCAGGGGTGTTTGTCGCCCTGGCAAAGGCGCTCGCTGAGCCAAGCGGTACGCCGGGCCTGGGGGCGCTGGACGAGTTGTTGCTGGCCGCCGTGGGCCACCACCTGCCCGCTGGCGCGCAGACATTTTTTGCTGTCTTTACCCACCTTGGCGACACCGCCACGCTGAGCGGGCTGGTCGCTGTGGTGGCGGCCGCACTGCTGGCCCAGCAACGCCGCCAGCTGGCATTGAGCTGGACGGTGGCAGTAGCCGGCAACGCCCTGCTCAACACCGCCTTGAAGGGGTTTTTTGAACGCAGCCGGCCGGTGCATGACGCTGCGCTGCAATCGGTGTACGGCTGGAGTTTTCCCAGCGGCCACAGCTCAGCTGCAGTGGTGGCCTATGGCATGCTGGCTTATGTGCTGATGCGTACCTGGCCGCCAGCCCAGCGCAATCCGGCCGGCTGCCTGCTGGTGGTGCTGGCGGCCAGCGCCGTTGCCTTCACGATTGGTTGCAGCCGCGTGTTCATTGGAGCGCACTACGCCAGCGACGTGTTGGCTGGTTTTGCAAGCGGCAGCGCCTGGCTGGCGGTGTGCATTGGCAGCATTGAGCTCAGGCGGCATGACCGGCGCAGCGCGCACACCGGCAACCGCAGTTGATGCCCCGGCCCGCTGGCGCAGAGCGCGCTGGTGGTACCGTCAAACCATTGCTTACTTAATCTTTAGAAAGACCCTGCGCCATGACCTGTTTTGACTTCGACCTGTTTGTGATCGGCGGTGGCAGCGGCGGTGTGCGCGCCGCGCGCATGGCCGCCCAACGCGGCGCACGGGTAGCGCTGGCCGAGGTGTCGGCCATGGGCGGCACCTGCGTGAACCTGGGCTGCATTCCCAAAAAGCTCTACAGCTACGCGGCCCACTTTGCTGAGCTGTTCGAGGAGTCGCACGGCTTTGGCTGGTCAGCGCAAAAACCCACGCTCGACTGGGAGCTGCTCAAGGCCAATCGGGCCGGTGAGATCAGCCGTTTGAACGGCATCTATGACCAGTTGCTGGCCAACAGCGGGGTCAAAGTCATCACCGGCTGGGCTACGCTGCAAGACGCCCACACCATCGACGTGCAAGGCCAGCAGTTCACGGCGCACAACATTTTGATCGCCACCGGCGGCAAAGCCACCTTGCCGGCTGTCCACGGCCATGAGCTGGCTTTGGTGTCAGACCAGATTTTCGACATCAGCCCATTTCCAAAACGGCTGGCCGTGGTGGGCGGCGGCTACATCGCCAGTGAGTTTGCCTCAATCTTTAACGGCTTGGGCGCGCAGGTCACTCAGGTACACCGCGGGCCCAAGCTGTTGACGGGGTTTGACGAAGACGTGCGCAGTTTCATCGTTGCCGAAATGGCCAAAACCGGGGTGGCGTTTCGCTTTAACACCCAAGTCAGCGCCATTACCCAAGCTGCCGATGGCTTGATGCTGCACGTCAGTGACGGGGCGGGCCGCAGCGACAGCTTCACTGTGGACGCGGTGCTGTATGCCACCGGCCGCCAGGCCCATACCAGCGGCCTCGGGCTTGCAGCGGCCGGTGTTGCCGTCAATGCCCAGGGGGCAATTGAGGTAAATGCGCGGTACCAAACCTCACAGCCATCGGTCTATGCGCTGGGCGACGTGACCTCCCGGTTGCAGCTAACGCCGGTAGCGCTGGGCGAAGCCATGGTGGTGGTGGACCAGCTGTTTGGCCCCGCCGCCGGTAAGGCCCCGCGCAGCATGAGCTACGACTTCATTCCAACGGCGGTGTTCACCCATCCCAACATCGGCACGGTCGGGTACGCTGAAGAGGCGGCGCGCAAAAAGTTCGGTGCAGTTACCGTGTTTAAAAGTGAGTTCAAGGCCCTCAAGCACACGCTAAGCCGCAGCACCGAGCGCACCTTCATGAAGCTGTTGGTGGACGACGCTACCGACCGGGTGGTGGGCCTGCACATGGTCGGCCCCGACGCTGGTGAGGTCGTGCAGGGTTTTGCGGTGGCCATGAAGGCCGGTGCCACCAAAGCCGTGTTTGACAGCACCATCGGCATTCACCCCACGGCTGCAGAAGAGTTTGTGACGATGCGAGACAGCGTCAAACCCACCGTCTGAGTCCATGCCTTACCTGCCGCCCTTTATTGCGCCCAGCTACTTCACTGACCCGGCGGCTGCGCTGGCGCAGGTGCAGCGAATTTATGACCAACAAATCGCTCACTTGCGCGACGCCATGCAGCGCTACCTAGCGGGCCAAACCCTGCCAGGTCATGTGCGCGCTTGCTATCCATTCGTGCGTATTCATACGAACACAGTGGCCCGCGCCATCCGCGAGGAGCCCGACATTGAGCAGTTGAGCTACGGTTTTGTGGCGGGGCCGGGCCGCTATGAAACCACGCTGAGCCGGCCCGATCTGTACCACCACTACTATCTGGAGCAATTCAAGCTGCTGCTGCAAAACCACGACGTGGCAATTGAGGTCGGCACCAGCACGCAGCCAATTGCGATTCATTTTTCATTTGCTGACAACGACCACATCGAGGGCAGCCTGACGCCGGCCCGGCGAATGCTGATGCGCGACGCCTTTGACCTGCCAGACCTTGCCGCCATGGACGACGGCATTGCCAACGGCACCCACGAGGTGCGCCCCGGCGAAGCCCAGCCGCTGTCGTTGTTCACGGCCGCGCGGGTGGACTACTCACTGCAGCGGCTGCGCCACTACACCGGCACCTCGCCTAGCTGGTTTCAAAACTTTGTGTTGTTTACCAACTACCAGTTCTACATTGATGAGTTTGTGCGTTTGGGCCACGCCGCCATGGCCGACGCCACAAGCGAGTACACCAGCTTTGTAGAGCCAGGCAATGTGGTCACCCGGCGCGTGGGCCTGCCCGCCGAGGACGCAGACCGCGCGGGGCAAGCCCCACCGCGCTTGCCGCAAATGCCGGCCTACCACCTGATGCGCGCTGACCGCAGCGGCATCACTATGGTCAACATCGGCGTAGGCCCCGCTAACGCCAAAAACATCACCGACCACATCGCCGTGCTGCGCCCACACGCCTGGATCATGCTGGGTCACTGCGCCGGTCTGCGCAACAGCCAGCAGTTGGGCGACTACGTACTGGCCCACGGCTATGTGCGCGAGGACCATGTGCTGGACGAAGAACTGCCGCTGTGGGTGCCAATTCCGGCGCTGGCCGAAATCCAGATTGCGTTGGAACAAGCCGTCAAGGACATAACCGCCGCGACCGGCCCAGACCTCAAACGCATCATGCGCACCGGCACTGTGGCCTCCACCGACAACCGTAACTGGGAGCTGCTGCCCCACAACCAGCCGCAGCGCCGCTTCAGCCAAAGCCGCGCTGTGGCGCTGGACATGGAAAGCGCGACGATTGCCGCCAACGGCTTTCGTTTTCGGGTGCCCTACGGCACGCTGCTGTGTGTAAGCGACAAGCCCCTGCACGGCGAGATCAAACTGCCGGGTATGGCCAACCACTTCTACCGCGAACGGGTAGACCAGCACCTGCGCATCGGCATCCGCGCCGTCGAGCTGCTGCGCGCCGGGGGCATCACCCAACTGCACAGCCGCAAACTGCG
>JAYULP010000182.1:0-1935 GCA_043763445.1 Polaromonas sp. | reverse complement strand
TGATGCTGAAGTTCAAGCTGCCAGTAGCCGAAAAATTAGACAGATTGACGGGGCTACCAGCCGCTGCAGACTGAAGCAGTAGGCCCCAACCATAGCTTTTGGGCTTAGGCGTAATTTCTATACTTTTACTGCCATCACCGGGGGCAGCGCTGCTGGCGACTTCCTGATAGCTTGCACTGTCCCCGTCAAAGGCATCAAAGCGTTGCTGTGTCGGCCATAGGGCCTGCAACTCTGAAGCCTGTATCGCTGTTTCGGAGTACAGGGTGTATTTGTTTTGTACAACAGCCGCGCCAACCACTGGCGGCGTGAAATAAATCGCATCGCTGTCCTTGTAACTACCCGCCTCATAAACCCAGGTGGCACTAACGCCATTCAAAGCTTGTATAGCGTAGCGTGCTTGTCGATTGACATTGAACAAACCCCATTTGTCGTCACTTTGCTTCCAGGGCTCGTCAAACGCTTGAAAGTAGATTACTGACTTGGGCCCATTACCCGCTTTGCTTTCAGCGGCCCAAGCTGCCAGCCGGTCAAAATACATTTTTTGGTTAACCGGATGAGCCCGGTACTTCAGCGCACCCACATCCACGGCGTTCCAGCCAGTTTCACCCACCACGATGGGCATAGCGGACAAATTCTTACTGTCCAGAAAACTGCGTACGGCGCTGTATTCCCGCCGCGCCGAGGAAATTGCAGCGTCCATCATGGCTGCAGCCCGCGACGCAGCCGGAACACTGCTCTGGCGCCAGTCCCACACCTCTGGCAGATATTGTGTGTCAAGTTCGGGATAAGTGTGCACAGACACAAAGTCCATCGCATCGAGTAACACCCTGTCAGAGTTTGCGTAATAAGCCCAGTTATCGTCGCTTGTAACCGGCTGACTAATTTGGCTGCGTACCCGGCCTAAATAACTAGCGACATCCCTCGGATCGATTGGGTTGAAAGACCACGTCACCATAGTCTCGTTTCCGACACTGACCGCCAGCACAATGTCACTGTACTGATTGGCCAATGTGACCACTCTGAGCAATTCGGCATTGTTGTAGGCGGTAACCTTTGGCACCTCTGCAGCAGACGCATACTTAGTGCCTTGCACATAAGCGCCCAGCATGACTTTGATGTTGAACTTGTTGTCACGTATGACTTTAAGCGTTAGCTTTGCTACTTTGTCTGAGCTGTCAAACAAGCGTATCAAACCGAAACCTGCAGCCTGGATCAAGCCCATGTCCTGCTTAATCATGTCTTCGGTGATCGTTTCGTTGACCCGGTCAGAATCATTTTTTGCGGTCCGGTAAGGGCCGTAGGCGACGGCTTTGCGCGACGTAAATTCGTCGCTTAACGGTCTGAGACTATCGCGGTTGCTGGGCACAGATCCGCCACCGCCGCAGGACGTTAGCACCAGAACTGAAGCTGTCAGCACAGCGGCTCGCAACGCAGCAGCAGCGACCTTTAAAAATGGGAATGACATAGTGTGTGATCTTTGTGTTGAAGGCTAATTAAACAGTCATGCAATAAGGCTTAAAACACATAGACCACGCCAGCGCCCAGCCAATTACCGTTTCGCGTAACGCGAGGGTCGACGCCGGTAAAAGCAGTAGTTCCGGGAAAAGCCAGTGGCGACAAACCTGTCCGTGAGAAATGTATTGCGCCCGCTAATCCATAGAACTGCAGCCCATTACCCACGGTGTAATTCAGGCCCAATGCACCGACTGTGGCAGCGTTGCTCTGCCCGCGCTCGCTGGGGTTAGAAGTGTTGGCTTTGCCCAGATAGGCCAAGCCAGCAGAGGCGATCCACTGACCCATACGGTACCTGCTGCCCAGCATTACATCAGTAGACGTAGCCGAATAACCCGGATTCGCTACACCGTTCAGTGTGCCGCCCCAGTCCACATTAAACATATTGTTCCACTGCGCATTGACACCTGGCTGGGTGATTAC
>JAYULP010000181.1:0-4791 GCA_043763445.1 Polaromonas sp. | reverse complement strand
CCCAAGGCAAATTCAAAAGCTACACGCTGGACATCACCTACCCGTTGGTGTGGGGCCGCGAGGGCGTCGAAGCCAAGCTGGCTTCGCTTTGCGCTGAGGCCGTGGACGCCATCAAATCAGGTAAAAATATTTTGATCGTGAGCGACCGCGCCTTGAGTGCGACGCAAGTGGCGATTCCAGCGTTGTTGGCACTGTCCGCCGTGCATCAGCATTTGGTCAGCGTAGGCTTGCGCACCACCGCTGGCCTGGTGGTTGAAACCGGTTCAGCCCGCGAGGTGCATCACTTTGCAGCATTGGCCGGCTACGGCGCAGAGGCGGTTCACCCCTATCTGGCTATTCAAACGCTGGCCGAACTGTCCCGTGGTTTGCCAGGCGAGCTGAGCACCGACAAAGCGGTCTACAACTACACCAAAGCCGTGGGCAAGGGTTTGTCCAAGATCATGTCCAAGATGGGCGTGTCCACTTATATGAGCTACTGCGGCGCGCAGCTGTTTGAGGCCATTGGTGTGAATCGGGAGACGATTGCCAAATTCTTTACCGGCACAGCCAGCCAGGTTGAAGGCATGGGCGTTTTCCAGATTGCCGAGGAAGCACTGCGCATGCACCGCGCTGCGTTCAGTGATGACCCGGTGCTGGCCAATATGCTGGACACCGGCGGCGAATATGCTTGGCGCGTGCGCGGTGAAAACCACATGTGGACGCCCGATGCAATTGCCAAGCTGCAACATGCCAGCCGCGCCAACAACTGGAACACCTACAAAGAGTACGCCCAGCTCATTAACGACCAGAGCCGTCGGCACATGACCTTGCGCGGCTTGTTCGAGTTCAAAATTGACCCGAGCAGGGCGATCCCGATTGAAACGGTGGAGCCGGCCAAGGAAATCGTCAAACGCTTTGCAACTGGCGCCATGTCACTGGGCTCGATCAGCACTGAGGCGCACGCCACACTGGCCGTGGCCATGAACCGCATTGGCGGCAAAAGCAACACCGGTGAGGGCGGTGAAGACCCGGCGCGTTACCGCCAAGAACTCAAAGGCATCCCGATTCGCCAAGGTCAAACGCTGAAAAGCGTGATCGGCGAAAACGTGGTGGAAGTTGACCTGCCGTTGCAGGACGGTGACTCGCTGCGCTCGAAAATCAAGCAAGTTGCCTCGGGCCGCTTTGGCGTGACGGCAGAATACCTGGTATCCGCAGATCAAATTCAAATCAAGATGGCTCAGGGCGCAAAGCCCGGTGAGGGCGGTCAGCTACCCGGCGGCAAGGTCAGTCAATACATCGGTGCGCTGCGCTATTCGGTCCCCGGCGTAGGCTTGATTTCACCACCGCCGCACCATGACATCTACTCAATTGAGGACTTGGCGCAACTCATACACGACTTGAAAAACGTCAACCCGCGCGCCAGCATCAGTGTCAAGCTGGTCAGTGAAGTCGGCGTTGGCACCATCGCTGCGGGCGTCGCCAAGGCCAAAGCCGACCACTTAGTGATTGCCGGGCATGACGGCGGCACCGGCGCGTCGCCCTGGTCGTCTATCAAGCACGCAGGCTCGCCATGGGAAATTGGCTTGGCTGAGACACAACAAACGCTGGTGCTCAACCGTCTGCGCGGCCGGGTGCGGGTGCAAGCTGACGGCCAGATGAAAACGGGTCGGGACGTCGTCATCGGTGCATTACTAGGCGCAGACGAGTTCGGTTTTGCCACCGCACCGCTGGTAGTCGAAGGCTGCATCATGATGCGCAAATGTCACCTCAATACCTGCCCGGTCGGGGTAGCTACACAAGACCCGGTGCTGCGCCAAAAATTCAGTGGCAAGCCAGAGCATGTTGTGAACTACTTTTTCTTCGTTGCCGAAGAAGCACGCCAGTTGATGGCGCAGCTGGGTATGCGCACGTTTGACGAGCTGATTGGCCGCGCCGACCTGCTCGATACCCAAAAAGGTATTGCGCACTGGAAAGCGGGCGGCCTGGACTTTGCCCGGCTGTTCTACCAACCCAACGTGCCGGCTGACGTGCCACGCCTGCATGTGTCCGCACAAGACCACGCGCTGGAAAAAGCACTTGACGTGCGCCTGATTGAAAAGTCACGGGCAGCGCTCGACAAGGGCGAGAAAGTGCAGTTCATCGACGTCGCCCGCAACGTCAACCGCACTGTGGGCGCCATGCTGTCGGGCGAGCTGACCCGGCTGCACCCCCAGGGCCTGCCGGACGACACACTGCGCATTCAGCTCGAAGGCACGGGAGGCCAGTCGTTTGGCGCGTTCTTAGCCAAGGGCATCACGCTGTACCTGATTGGCGACGCCAATGACTACACCGGCAAGGGCCTGTCCGGCGGCCGTATTGTGGTGCGACCGAGCATCGACTTTCGGGGCGAGTCGGTCAAAAACACCATCGTCGGCAACACAGTACTGTATGGCGCGACCACCGGCGAGGCCTATTTCAGCGGCGTCGCGGGCGAACGCTTTGCGGTGCGGTTGTCGGGTGCCACCACCGTGGTCGAGGGGACCGGCGACCATGGCTGTGAATATATGACGGGTGGCACGGTCGTGGTGCTTGGCAAAACAGGCCGAAACTTCGCTGCGGGCATGAGCGGTGGCGTAGCCTATGTGTATGACGAGGACGGCAAGTTTGCCACCCGCTGCAATACGTCGATGGTCAGCATGGACAAGGTCGTGACCACTGCCGAGCAGCACACACACGACAAAGCCGACTGGCATGCCAAAGACAGCGATGAGAACCACCTCAAACAGCTGCTGCAAGAGCACAGCCGCTGGACAGGCAGCAAACGGGCCCGCGAGTTGCTGGACACCTGGGCCGAGTCTCGTTTGAAGTTCGTCAAGGTGTTTCCAAATGAATACAAGCGCGCCCTGCTGGAGCGCAAAGAGCGCCGGCTGCAAGCGTCCACAGAAACCACCTGTGCGCAGGTCGCTGTTGACCGGCAAGTTGTGGCGGCCAAGTAGGCCGCTGAGCAGTCCGGCTACCAGATGAATGCAAACCTGCCCAGACAATATTGCACGGGTGCTATAGAACTTGTAGCTGTCCAAGGTCTAAAAATAAGGGCATGAGCCCGATTTGATTAAAAAAAGCTGATAAACACCTCACAGGAACAGATCATGGGAAAAATCACCGGCTTCATGGACTACGAGCGCATTGAAGAAGGCTACAAAAGCGTACCCGAGCGTCTGAAAAACTACAAAGAATTTGTTATCGGGCTAAGCGATCAGAGTGCCAGCAAGCAAGCTGCCCGCTGCATGGACTGCGGAACGCCGTTTTGTAACAGCGGCTGCCCAGTTAACAACATCATTCCAGACTTCAACGATATGGTTTTCAGGGCTGACTGGAAAAACGCGATAGATACGCTGCACAGCACCAACAACTTTCCCGAGTTCACTGGCCGCATTTGCCCAGCGCCGTGTGAGGCGGCTTGCGTACTCAACGTCAACAGCGACGCCGTAGGCATCAAGTCAATTGAACACGCCATCATTGACCGTGCTTGGGCTGAGGGCTGGGTCACGCCCAAAGCGCCCAAGCACAAAACTGGCAAAAAAGTCGCTATCGTTGGCTCCGGTCCGGCCGGCATGGCTGCTGCGCAACAGCTCGCGCGGGTGGGCCATGATGTCACGCTGTTTGAAAAGAACGACCGCGTGGGCGGTTTGCTGCGCTATGGCATTCCCGACTTCAAGATGGAGAAAATTCATATTGACCGCCGGGTCGAGCAAATGAGCGCTGAAGGCGTGACGTTTCGCTGCGGCGTCATGGTGGGCGAGCTGCCCAAGGACTCCAAAGTCACCAATTGGGCCAAGGAGACGATGTCGCCCGGGCAGTTGCAACAAGACTTTGACGCGGTGATGCTTACCGGTGGTGCCGAGCAGTCACGCGATTTGCCGGTGCCTGGCCGCGACTTGGATGGTGTGCATTTTGCGATGGAGTTTTTGCCCAGCCAGAACAAAATTAACGCCGGTGACAAAGTCAAAGGCCAGTTGCGCGCGGACGGCAAGCACGTCATCGTGATTGGCGGCGGCGACACGGGCAGCGACTGCGTGGGCACCAGTAACCGGCACGGCGCTGCCAGCGTGACCCAGTTTGAATTGATGCCAGAGCCGCCGGTCGAGGAAAACCGCCCCATGACCTGGCCTTATTGGCCTGCCAAGCTACGGACATCGTCCTCACACCTCGAAGGTTGCGGCCGTGAATTCGCGATTTCGACCAAAGCGTTGCTGGGCGACAAAGGCAAGGTCACTGGCTTGACGACGGTTCGTGTCGAGTGGGCAGGCGGCAAGATGGTTGAAGTCGCCGGCTCCGAGCAAACGCTCAAGGCCGACTTGGTGTTGCTGGCCATGGGCTTTGTCTCGCCGGTTGCGTCGGTGCTGGCGTCGTTTGGCATCGACAAAGACGCACGCGGTAACGCCAAGGCAAGTGATGCGTTTAACGGTGGCTATGCCACCAACGTGCCCAAGGTTTTTGTGGCGGGCGATATTCGCCGTGGCCAAAGCCTGGTGGTGTGGGCGATTCGCGAAGGCCGCCAGGCAGCGCGCGCAGTCGATGAGTTTTTGATGGGCTACAGCGACTTGCCGCGCTAAGCGGTGCTTGCGCAGGGCGCTGCTGTAGTGAGCGTCCCAACAAGCTTCCTGCTGGGTAAAAAAGGCTATTAGCCTTCGCTCTGTGTGTGTGGAGCGTGCTGTGCAGTGTGCAGCAGCAGCTTGCCCTGCTGTAACCCCAGTGCTCCTAAAATAATAGCTCGCTAGGCAGTTAATATGACGGCAAGAAGGTCAAACACCTTGAAAATGAGGAGATTTG
>JAYULP010000180.1:0-4805 GCA_043763445.1 Polaromonas sp. | reverse complement strand
ATAACCTAGGCTAGCGCATCACGGGCGACGCGCTTAGGGTGAACGCCAGAGGCGATCTTGGTTGTGAGGCGAGGCTTGACTTGGCGGGTTCATGGATTACGGGTCAAGCCCGCAATGACAAACGGGGGGCTTGGTTGTGAGGCGGGGCATGCTGATGAGTGGCTTTTTCAGACTGCTGCCCTGCAGGCCGCTGCAGCTTAGGGGGCGTTTTTTGAGTTCAACCGGGGCGAAGAAACGAAATTTCTCATCGCTACGATTTGCGCGCTTACTTTGCTTTGTGCACACGCGAGTCGTGCAGGCTTGGCTGTCAGCGCCAGAAATAGCGCGGGTAAAAGAGTGGATGGGGTAATTTAAGGAACTACAACGCGGTGGATTAACTTGTAGGTAAAAAACTACCGCCAAGATCCTTGATAGCAAGAAAGCCGGGATTGAAGGGACCAACAGCCCGTTTGCGAGACTCAGTGCGCATAGCGACGTGGCGACGTAGTGCCATGGTCGGTGCTGACCGATGTAAAAACAAGAAACGACAAAAATTGTGTTCTGCCAGTGTTCAATATGGACCAGCTGAGTCTTAACCAGAAAACCCAGCGCATACAAGGCTTCATGATGCCGCTGCATCCAGGTGAAAAGCAAACCCACTCTCTGCTGTCGTCAGTGCCGCTGACCTGCTCGTTTTGCCTGCCCGGCGGGCCGCAAAGCATGGTGGAAGTCAAGACCAAAGCGCCAGTGAAATACAGCGTCGAGCCGTTGGTGATGCAAGGGCGCTTTCTAGTCCTTAATGACGATTCGTTCGGCCTGTACCACCGCATGACGGACGCCACCAGCGTCAAGTAAACGGCTGTGATGTTCTGGCTCTTTGTCCTCTTCACCCGCTATGGCTCGGGTCGGCTGCGCCCGGCGTGGGCTAGCACACGGGTTTCAGCGTGGGCCAGCGCGTGGACGATTGCCGGGCTTGTATTGGCCCTGCTGCTGGCACAAAGCCTTGGACAAATTCATGCCGTCAGGCACCGCAGCGTTGTGGCGTCCCAGGCCACGCAGACGGCCACAAGTGTGGCGGCTGTTGACGCCCTCGGTCGGCTGTTTTCTGCCCACAGCAACGGCAGCCCGGACTGCCGGCTGTACGACCAGGCCAGCGCCGACGGCGCGGCAGCTTTGGTTGCGGCGCTGGTGCTGCCAGTGCACAGCGCCTGCACAGCAGTGGCTATTTTTGCGGGCGACGCACTTGCCCGTTGGGCCGCGCAATTTCAAGCGCGCGCCCCACCCCTGACTTCCTGAATCTCTTCGTTGCAGCGGGCCGCGTCGGGCCTGCCGTGTCAGTTATGGCCGCAGCGTCGCTTTTCCGTCAACGCCAACGTACCTTCTCGGCTTGGACCCGCGTGTTTGTGCACCTGTGCCTTTGCGCCGCGCCGGGCTTGCCATTTTTTCGATTCAGAGAAATCACTATGAACCCATTTTCTTTCAGCGCTACTGCGCGCTTGTCAGCGACCCGCTGCCCTAGGTTTTTTCGACCTTCAGCCGTTCACCGTGCCGTGCTGTGCATGGGCCTGACGGCAGCACTGCATGGCGTCAGCAGCCACGCCCAAAGTACAGCGCCAGCGCTTAGCCTTAAAGAAGTCACTGTGACTGGTAACCCGTTGGGCGCCAGCGAGCTGATTGCCCCTGCGGCAAGTTATGCCGGCGCCGCGCTACTGCTGCGTCTACAAACGACTCTCGGCGAGACCTTGGACAACACACCAGGCGTCAGCAGTACCTACTTCGGCCCCAATGCCAGCCGCCCCATCGTCCGGGGCCTGGACGGTGACCGCATCCGCATTTTGAACAACAGTGGTGCGCTACTCGACGTGTCCGGCCTGAGCTTTGACCATGCGGTGTCAGCCGACCCGATCACCATCGAACGCATTGAAGTGCTGCGTGGGCCAGGCGCGCTGCAATACGGCGGCAATGCCGTCGGCGGGGTGGTTAATGTGATTGACAACCGCATCCCGCGCGAGGCGCAGTTTGATGCCAAGGGTGGCGTCAGCGGCAAGCTGAGCTTGGATTTTGCTACTGGCAACAGTGAGCGCGGCACTGGCGTGTTGGTGGAGTCTGGTGGCGAGAGCTTCACACTGCATGTTGATGCCTTTGACCGAAAGACCAGCGATGTACGGGTTCCGGTCGAGCTGCTGTGTACCAAGGGCGGTGCCAACAGGTTCAGCCAAAGAATTTGCAATTCTTCCAGCGCGACTCGTGGCGGCGCTGTTGGCGGCACCGTTTTTTTCGACCAGGGCTACCTCGGCGCATCACTGAGTTCTTACCGCAGTACCTACGGCACCGTGGCGGAGGACGAGGTGACGATCGGCATGAAGTCTGAGCGGGTCGCGCTTGAAGGCGAGCGGCGCAACTTGGGCGGCTTTATCCAAAGCGTTAAAGGGCAACTGAGCCACACTGACTACTCCCACACCGAATTCGACGGGCCGGACGTTGGCACTGTGTTCAAAAACAAAGGCACCGACTTGCGCCTTGAAGCGCGTCACGCGAGCACCGCAGGCTTTACGGGTTTGATTGGCTTGCAGTCAGACAACAACAACTTTGCCGCAGCTGGCACAGAAGCCTTTGCGCCCTACAGCAAAACCACGCAAAACGGGGTGTTTGCCTATGAAGAGTACGCTACGTCCTGGGGCAAGTTGAGCGTCGGAGGGCGGCTAGATTCGGTCAAGGTCCAGTCTTTGGGCAGTCCAGACACGGCGCGGTTCAGCCCAGCTAGCCGTGACTTTAAGCCCAAAAGCTTTGCGCTGGGCGGCTTGTGGAACAGTGCGCCCAACTGGCAACTCACCAGCAACTTTGCCTACACCGAGCGGGCGCCTAAAGACTATGAGCTGTTTGCCCAAGGCCCGCATATTGCCACCCGTGCTTGGGAAAACGGCGATGTCACCTTAGCCAAAGAAAAGTCTACCAGCCTAGACGTGGGTACGCACTGGAAGTCAGCTGGCCACATGTTCACCGCCAATGCGTATGTTCACCAGTTCAAAAACTATATTGGTCTTACTTCGACTGGTGACGCCTACGGTCAGGCGCTCGGCAACCGTAATCCAGCAGATGCCAATGGCGATGGCATTGATGACAACGATGCCGATAATGCGATCTTGCCGGAGTTCGCCTACCAGGCAGTACGCGCTCGTTTTGTAGGCTTGGAAGCCAGCGGAAATATCCGCCTAGTAGAGGGCGCGTCGACGCTTGACTTGGCGTTGCGCGGCGACTTGGTGCGTGCCAAGGATCTGACCAACAGCCGGGATTTGCCCCGCATTGCACCGGCTCGCATCGGTGCGACGTTGAACTGGGCTGCCGGCCCGCTCGGCACCAGTCTTGGCTTTGACCGCTCTGCAGCGCAAAGCCGGGTCAGCCCAGGCGACCGCACCACTGACGCTTACACCCGGTGGAGCGCTGCATTGACTTACCGTCAAAACACAGAACCAGCGCGGCTGCTGTGGTATGCCAGACTTGACAATTTGACCAATCAGCTGGCCTACAGCGCAACATCAGTGCTGACGACCACCGCGTTTGCGAAAGCACCACTGCCGGGCCGTAGTGTGAAGGTCGGCTTGCAGGCAGCGTTTTAAACCAGCCAAAGCGGCCAGTCATTGGTCGCTTCGGTCTAGCATTGCGACTGATTTTGGTGATGAACTCATCACTCATCACTCATCACCGATCACCGATCACCTGTTATTTCTCGCTGCAGGCTTGCGATTGGCGCCAACCGTGGCGCTTCAATTCACTCACAGGCTGCGGGTTGCGGGCTGCGGCTGCACTGCACGCGTTAATGCATTTGAAACTCAAAGTAGCGCTGAAAACTAAACACAATACTGGCCACCAAGGCCACTGCGCCAAACAGCAGCGAAAAGACGACCGCACCGATGGTTAGCCAGCTGGTTTGGCCCGCCGCAGCGCCGGGCGCGTCAGGATTGAATTGACTGTTCCACTTCTCAGGCGTCATCAGGCCGTAGTAAATCGCGGTGAGTGCGGTCGCTGCCAGCAAAAAACCCAGCACTGGGATCAGCAGCCAAGAAAGTGGGTCGTCTTGGCCCAACACCTGAACCCGACGCACTCCCAGCCAGCCGAGCGCCGCGACTATCGGATGCAGCCACGCCCAAGGGTCCGACCACCCAAAGAGATAAAACCGGTGCAGGCCGAGCTGGCCAGTAACGAAGGCCAGCCAAGTGGCGATGGTTTTGTTTTTTGCGGGCTGCAAGGGGTTCGCGTTCATGGGTGCATTATCTCGCGGGCAGCGTGGTCAGTTGGCGGCACGCAAGCGCCTAAACCTAGCGCCCTTTGCATGACGACAATGTCGCGCCAGGCACCGAACTTCCAGCCGCACGACTCGATAACACCGACCTGCGAGAAGCCTAGGGCGCTGTGCAAGCCGATTGAGCCCGCATTGGCCGAGTCGCCGATGATAGCCATGACTTTGCGGATACCAGCGGCCTCGCACTGCGCCAGCAGCTCTGCCAGCAGCGCGCGCCCGACGCCCTTGCGGTGCGCGTGCGGTGCAAGGTAGATGGAGTCTTCCACTGAGTAGCGGTAGGCCGGTCGCGGCTTAAACCAATTGCCATAGGCCAGTCCGACAAGCTGACCGCCTTGCTCGGCGACGAGATAGGGCAGTGCCTTGCCGAGTACATCGGCGCGGCGGGCGGATATGTCCGCTACGCTGGGCGGTTCTGTCTCAAAGGTGCCAGTGCTGTGCAACACATGGTGCGCGTAAATCTGAGTGATGTCGGCAATGTCTTCCGGGCGGCTGGGGCGAATAATCAACATAGGCAGTAGAACTTTGG
>JAYULP010000179.1:0-1945 GCA_043763445.1 Polaromonas sp. | reverse complement strand
GCCCAATATGTTGAGAATCCGCAGCAGGCCGGCCTAGGCGCAGGTGCAGACAACCCGCCGGCGCTCCTCCGGCTTTGGCGTTAGGAAATTGGTGGCTTTAGGCAGCTAGTGGTGTCGGCGCTGGCAAAGCCGCACCGCGCGGCGGTATGCGCTGTGCTGTAGCAATGCGGCGTTACCTGCAGCGGCGCGGCTGTCAAAGCTGCTGTGGCCAGGCACAGCTCGCAGGTGTCGCAGCCACTGCAGTGCAGGCCGCCAGCGTCATCAGCACCGATGGCATCAACAGCCAGTGTGGCTGCGGCTTGAGCCTGCATTGGGCAGTCGCCCGGCATGCTGGTTTGCGGCTCTGTGTTGCGAGTCTGCAGCCCATGCTGGGGGTGTCCAGTGTTGGCGGCCGCTTGCTCCATGGCCATTTGCAGGCCCATCGCCGTGCCCGCCCAAGCACGCAAGGGCAACAAACAAAGCAAGAAAACAGCAAACCACAATCGCATGCTTTGATGATAAGCGAGCGCGCGAAAGGTTCCGTGCTTTGCAGGCCCGGCATGAAAACATGAGCGGCGCATTAACCGACAGCCAGCAACGAAACTACCTTGCAAGGTAATAGTTCTACGGGTTCATGATGACGAAAGCGCAACGAATGGCTTGATTGTTCAGGCCTGGGTTGCTGTTATTGACCATCCTTTGGAGCATCAAAATGAGCTTGCCTGACCTAACTGCCAAGTTAGCTGCCCAGCTAATGGCTAAGTCCCATGAAATTTTTACTGCCGCTGCTTTTGCCTTGCTGTCAGTTGCAGCGCAAGCCCAGCTTGGCGCCATGGCGCAGCCGATGCCCACGGCTGACGGCATACCCGCACATCAAGGCATGCAAACCATGGATATGGATAAGGCTAGGGACATGGGTAAGGACATGGGTAAGGGTAAGGGCCACGGCATGGACATGAAGTCGATGATGACCAGCATGAATGAAACCATGGGCCAGATGAAGTCCAGCGGCAATATCGACATTGACTTCGCCAGGATGATGCGCATGCACCATCAGGCAGCCGTCACCATGGCCGAGGCCGAACTGAAAAGCGGCAAAGACCCCCAGATGCGCGTTATGGCCAAAGACATTATTTATGCCCAGAAAAAAGAAATTGCAGTGTTGGACAAATTCCTTGCCAAGCGCGGTGTGTCAGACATGCGGATGAGCAGCCCAGCAATGCCAATGGCCCAATAAGGTGCAGCACAAGTAATTTCTACAGCCGGACTAACTTATGTTCACACGGCGTTCACTGATGCAATTTGTGGGTGTTGCTACGTCGGGATATATAGGTAATATTCACAGCACTGAATTGAAGAAGGGGAAATATCCAAACTATCCTTTCGATCCCCGTTTAGAGCGAAATTTCATCCAAAAGCTTTTCATTCCTATGTTCAGCGGCCTGTTGGGTGTGCTGGACGTGGTGGGCCCGTTAAAAATACGTGCTACAGCCTCCAGCTTTGCTATTTTGCCAGGTCCAGACTCTCAAGGCGCTTCGCCTTTCCTGCTGTATCAGACCGAATATGCAGGCAGTGCCTTTGAAAATCCTATCTTTCGCATTGAGCGTGGTGCACGTTTTACTGCAAGCTTAAAAAATGATATGCCGGAGCCAACCATCATTCATTGGCATGGTCTGCATACGCCGGCAGCCATGGACGGCCATCCGTCCAGCACTATTGGGCCAGGTGCGAGTTACCACTACGATTTCAATATAGTCAATCGGGGGGGTACTTACTGGTACCACACCCATGCACATGAGCTAACTGCAAAGCAGGCTTACAACGGGCTGGCGAGCTTTTTTCTTGTGGAAGATGATGACCAGCGTGCGCTAACCAAGGCCGTGAACCTACAGCTCGGCGAGACTGATCTGCCTTTAGTCATACAAGATAAACAGTTTGACGCTACCGGCGCACTTCACTACAAGCC
>JAYULP010000178.1:0-4808 GCA_043763445.1 Polaromonas sp. | reverse complement strand
TAAACAGCGCTTCAATGGCGTCAATGCTCCAGCGCGGCGCAGCTGCAGGTGCCACAGCAGAGCGCGCAGGGTGAAATTGCAGCGGTTTTTCAAGAACGGACGACATGAGCAAACTCCAAGATGAAAGCCGGGCGGCCGACGCGCAAAGCCAACGCTTCGGTCAACAGCCCAGTTGCGCGAATTCTAACGATGCACCATGCCGGCTTGGCTGACCGGGCTTGCGCGGGCGCTGGCATTGAGCGTGCCAAGCGCGGCGACCAGGCGGTCAACATCTGCAATTGTGTGTGCCGCTGACAAGGCAATGCGCAGCCGCGCCGTCCCGGCCGCGACGGTGGGCGGGCGAATCGCCGGCACCCACAGTCCGCGCTGACGCAGCCCCTGCATCACCGCCATAGCCTCGTCGTTGGAGCCGATGATCAGCGGCTGGATCGGGGTGAGCGAGTCCACCAGTCGCCACGGGCTGCCTTGCAATGCTTGCCGCAAGCCAGCGCGAAGGCTAGCGATCAGGCGCTGCAAATGCGCCCGACGGTCGTCGCTGTCCGCGATCAGCTGCACACTGGCCCGCAGCGCGCAGGCCAACAGCGCAGGGGCGGCGGTCGCAAACACATAGCTGCGGGTGGTCTGCACCAGCCACTCGACCAGGGTGGCACTGCCTGCCACAAATGCCCCGGCCACACCGGCGGCTTTGCCCAGTGTTGCCATGTAAAGCAGCCGGGGTGAAGCCCCAGCGCCGGTCAAACCGTGGCACGCCAGCAGCCCGCGCCCTTGCGGCCCCAGCACGCCAAAGCCGTGCGCGTCGTCCACCAGCAGCAGTGCATCAAAGCGTTCAGCCAGCGCCAGTAGCCCGGTAATGTCGGCGATGTCGCCGTCCATGCTGAAAACGGCGTCACTTATGATTAGTTTACGCTTGGCGGTGCTGCTGGCCAGCTGAGCTTGCAGCGTGGCTACACAGCCATGGTCATAGCGGTGAATCTGCGCGCCTGACAACCGTGCGCCGTCAATCAAGCAGGCATGGTTCAGTGCGTCTGAAAAAACTGCATCGCCTTTGCCCACCAGCGCCGGGACGATGCCGGCATTGGCCGAATAGCCCGCGTAAAAATACAGGGCGCGCGGCAGGCCAACAAACTGCGCCAGTTCACGCTCCAGCGCCTCATTGGCGGGGCTGTGACCGCTGACCAGCGGCGACGCCCCTGCGCCCACGCCATAAGTGCTTGCACCAGCGCAGGCGGCAGCCGCCAGCTGGGGGTGTTGCGCTAGGCCTAGGTAGTCGTTGCTGCAAAAGGCCAGCAAGCGTTCGCCATTGACCAGCAGGTGGGCGCCGTCAGCGGGGGCCACCACGCGGCGCTCACGCAGCAGGTGCTGGCGCTTGAGCGCCGCCAGTTGGTGGTCAAAGCCGTCAATCCAGGATGTTGTCACTGCGCGTTTTCCTGCCAAGCCGCAGGAATGTCGACTGTGATGTGTCTCGGGTCTGGCGAGGCCAGAAACGCAATGGTAGCTAGCAGTGGCGCCGCCAGCTGCGACTGCAAAAACACGATGTTCTCGCGCTGGGCTAGCATCTGCGGCTCCAGCTGATTGGCCACCCAGCCTGCCAGCGTCAAACCGCAAGCTTCGATGGCACTGGCGCTCAGCAGCGCGTGGTTCAGGCAACCCAGGCGCATGCCCACCACCAAAATAACGGGTAGCGCCAGCGCCTGCGCCAAGTCGGCACCGGTTTGTGTTGGCGACAGTGGCACCATGAAGCCGCCGGCACCTTCGACTACCACCACATCGGCAAGCCGCGCCAGGGCGCGCTGGCACCGCACCAAATGCGCGATGTCGATTGCAACGCCAGCGCGCTGCGCGGCAATATGCGGCGACACAGCGTCGTGCAGCAGCACTGGGTTGTCGAGCTCAGCAGGCAC
The DNA here is from genome assembly GCA_043763445.1 of Polaromonas sp. Classification (GTDB taxonomy): domain Bacteria; phylum Pseudomonadota; class Gammaproteobacteria; order Burkholderiales; family Burkholderiaceae_C; genus Polaromonas. The sequence goes on along the minus strand of JAYULP010000178.1, from coordinate 2,907 downwards.
GGCCAGCGTCGAGGCGGCGCGCAGCGCCAGCACGTCGTCGTTGGCCAAAACACCTTCAAACCAGGCTGTGCCGGCGGCTACGGGTTTCATACCGACCACACGCGGGTAAAAGGCCGCCAAGGCGTGCAGCAAGGCCGCACTGACCAAGGACTTGCCGACGCCGGTGTCGGTGCCAGTTACAAATAGCGAAAGTGTGTTTTCAGCCATGCCGCCGCTCCTCGGCCAGCGTAGCGGCTAGCGCAGCGGTGGTGCTTTGGGCCAGGTGTGCAATTGCCTCGTCATCCATGACATAAGGCGGCATGACGTACAGCGTGTGACCAATTGGGCGCAGCAGCAGCCCGAGCGCTAGCGCATGCTGGTGGTAGCGGCGCGCAAAGTCGTCCAGTGTGGTGGATATGTCCCAGGCCCAAATCATGCCCATGTGGCGGGCATGGCTGACGCGCGGATGCGCTGACAACGGGGCCAGCGCATCGCTTATTTTTGCTGCCAGCGCTGCATTGGCTACCAAGGCGTCAGTGCGCTCAAACAGCTCAAGCGTAGCCAGCGCCGCACGGCAGGCCAGTGGGTTACCGGTGTAGGAGTGCGAGTGTAAAAACCCCCGTGCCACGCGGTTGTCATAAAACGCGTCGTACACCGCATCGGTGGTCAGCACGGCCGACAGCGGCAGGGTACCGCCGGTCAGGCCCTTGGACAAACAAATAAAGTCTGGCCGAATCCCTGCCTGTTGGTGGCCAAACATGGTGCCAGTACGGCCAAAGCCGGTGGCGATTTCATCCACGACAAGGAGCACCTGGTACTGGTCGCACAAAGCGCGGGCGCGTTTTAAATAGTGTGTGTCGTGCATCGCCATGCCCGCCGCACACTGCACCAGCGGCTCAACAATTAGCGCGGCGATGCGGCGGTGGTGTTCGTCCAGCCACGCTGCCAAGGCCTGTGCAGCCCGTTCGGCCACGTCGTGCGCACTCTCGCCCGGCGCACCCAAGCGGGCATCAGGGCTGGGCACGGTGGCCGCCAGCCGAACCAGCGGAGCGTAAGCCTCGCGAAACAGTGCAATGTCGGTTACCGCGAGTGCGCCGACGGTCTCGCCGTGGTAGCCGCCCGCTACCCCAACAAACAGGCATTTCTCGGGGCGACCCAGGTTACGCCAGTAATGCGCGCTCATTTTCAGTGCGATTTCGGTGGCGCAAGCACCGTCGCTGGCGTAACAAGCATGGCCCAGTCCGGTCAATGTCGCCAGCTTTTCAGACAGCGCTACCACCGGCTCATGGGTCAGGCCTGCCAGCATGATGTGGTCCAGACGGCCCAGTTGATCTACCAGCGCAGCTCGAATATGCGGGTGGCTGTGGCCAAACAGGTTGACCCACCACGAGCTGAGCCCGTCAAGGTAGCGCTGACCGTCCACGCCGTGCAGCCAGACGCCTTGTGCCGCTGCAATCGCAACCAGTGGTGCGGCTTCGTGCAGTTTCATTTGCGTGCAGGGGTGCCAGACCGCTTTAAAGCTGCGTTCGGCCAGCGTGTGGTGGCCGGTAGCGTCCAACAGGCTCATTACGGTTGCTGAACCGCAATGCAAGAGCGCTGCTCGGCGATGCGGTTGTCCGGCGTAGCAAATACCAGCTGGGGCGCGTGGGCCTTAACTTCGGCCACATCAAGCTGCGCAAACGTGGCGATGATGATCAAGTCCCCCACAGCAGCACGTCGGGCCGCCGAGCCGTTCACCGAGATGATGCCGCTGCCCCGTGCGGCGCGAATCGCGTAGGTGATAAAGCGCTCGCCATTGTTGATGTTCCAGATGTGGATTTGCTCGTTTTCACAGATGCCGCTAGCGTCCAGCAGGTCGGTGTCAATGGCGCAAGAGCCTTCGTAGTTGAGCTCGCAGTGCGTGACCGTAGCGCGGTGAATTTTAGACTTGAGCAGGGTGCGCAGCATGGCGTTCCAGTGGGGGGATAAACATCAAAAACTAACAGGCAAACAACTCGCGGGACAATACTGTGGCAAGTCGAATAACTGCGCAGTCTAAGTTAAAAAATTTCTGACCCCCCATGAACAACACCTTTGATTTTTCTGAAACGGCTGTGGCCAGCTTAGCTGCCGCCGATGTGCGCCGTGCGCTGGCCGAAGACGTGGGCACGGGCGACTTGACCGCCGGCCTGGTTGACCCGCAGCGCTACGCCTGTGCCCGCGTCATGGCCCGAGAGTCAGCCGTTATTTGCGGCCAGGCCTGGGTCAACGCAGCGTTATTGCAGTGCGACCCCACCGCCCGCCTCACCTGGTATGTGCAAGATGGTGCGCGCTGCGCGCCGGACCAGGTGGTGCTGCAAATTGAGGCGCGCGCGCAGGCGCTGTTGACGGCCGAACGCACCGCCTTGAATTTTCTACAACTGCTCAGTGCCGTTGCCACCAAAACAGCGTTGTATGTCGCTGCGGTTGCCGGCACATCGGCCCGCATTGTGGACACCCGCAAAACCCTGCCGGGGCTGCGTTTGGCACAAAAATACGCCGTGCGTACTGGCGGCGGCACCAACCACCGCATCGGCTTGTATGACGCAGTGCTAATTAAAGAAAACCATATTGCCGCTGCTGGCGGTGTCACCCAGGCACTGGCCCAGGCCGCTCGCGTGGCTGCCCAAGCCCGTTTTGTTGAAATTGAAGTCGAGACCTTGGCCCAGCTCGCCCAAGCGCTGGACGCTGGCGCCAAAATGGTGCTGCTCGACAACATGGACCTGCCCAGCCTGCACGAAGCGGTACGTATTAACTGCGGCCGCGCCGTGCTCGAAATCTCGGGAGGTGTCACCCTAGAGGGGCTGCTGGCGTTGGCGCAAACTGGGGTAGACCGAATCTCGATTGGTGGCTTGACTAAAGATGTCAAAGCGACCGACTTTTCAATGCGTTTGACTGATTTTTGAGGTT
>JAYULP010000177.1:0-4811 GCA_043763445.1 Polaromonas sp. | reverse complement strand
TGCTTCAGGCGCTATCAAAACCAATGATTTTGATAGCTGTTCGCAACAAAAGCATCGGCCAAGTAAAGCTGAAAGTCGGACAAGCCAGCACCGGTTTTGTTCGGCACTGAGGTGCCGCTAACCAGCCCCGGACGACGCGGGCCAGCTCGAATGCATTTCAGCGGAGCCGCCGCTATTTGCGTTTTGGCTCGGTGCGCCGAGCTGGCTGTCGGCAAACGGTATTGCCCAGCTGACAGGCCTTACTAAAAGCTGAGCGCTTTAGGCTGTAAGGGCTGCAGGGAAGTGCGACTGCCAAACACAGCCAATCTACTAAGGTGCAGGCTAAACGGCTTGCCGGCAGCGTTTAGGCCGTTGACTGCAGTTCAATTTTTGGCTGTCGGTACATTGGTTCATGCAGCACGGCAACGCCAAGGAGCCGCGCCACAAACAGCAGTAGCAGCCGCAGCTGGCCGGCATCCATCAGGCTCAAACGACACTGCCGGTATTGTTGTTGTCGCTGTTGTTTCCGGCTATTTTGTAGAAAGACCGAACCGTTCCTTTGAGTTTGATTGTCAGAGGATTGCCTTTGCGGTCGACTTTGTTGCCGACTGGCACCTTAATCCAGCCTTCACTGATGCAATATTCCTGCACGTCAAAACGCTCTTTGTCATTAAACACAATGCCTATGTTGTGTTCAAACACAGCCGCTACATGGTGTGGGCTGCGGGCGTCGGCAGACAGATGGTCAGGCAGAACAGGGCGTGCTGGGGCTTGAGTCATGGCAACGTATTGTCGGGGATTGGTTGGCAAGATAGGCTTCAGATATCGATGTTGGCAGCGCGCAGCGCGTTTTGCTCGATAAACTCGCGGCGCGGCTCTACTTCGTCGCCCATGAGCATAGTGAACACTCGGTCTGCCTCAATGGCATCATCAATTTGCACGCGCAACAGGCGGCGCACGGTCGGGTCCATCGTCGTTTCCCACAATTGAGCCGGATTCATTTCACCCAAGCCTTTATAGCGCTGGCGGGCAGTAGCGTTCTCAGCTTGGCCAATTAACCAGCGCATCGCTTCACGAAAGTCGCTGACTTTTTCTTCCCTGCGGCGCTCACCCTCACCGCGCATAACCTTGGCACCCTCGCCCATTAGGCCCTTGAAGGTGGTGGCCGCTTCAGCTAGCGTGGCGTAATCCGCGCCATGGACAAAATCCTGCGTGATGACGCTGCTTTTGACATTGCCGTGATGCCGACGGCTGATGCGCAAGATGGGCTTGTCTGTGCGCACATCGAATTCACCCGCTACCTCAGCCGGCGCACCCGCAGTATTGAGTGCCCGTAGCTGACTTTGCAAGTGAGTCGCTGAGGCCTCAGCGTCCAACACTGTGTCCAGGTTTAGCGACACGCCGTCGGCAATACAGCGCAACGCCGCAGCGTCCATAAAGCCACGTAGGCGGGCAATCACAGACTCAGCCTGCTGGTGCTTGCGGGCCAACTCGGCCAGTGCCTCACCGGTCAGCACCGCGTGTTCATCGGCGCTGGTTTGAACATAGGCATCTTTCATGGCAATGCGCAGCAAAAACCCGTCCAACGCTGCGGTATCTTTGAGGTACTGCTCGTCTTTGCCCGCCTTGACTTTGTACAAAGGTGGCTGGGCGATGTAGATATGGCCGCGCTCCACCAGCTCGGGCATCTGTCGATAAAAAAACGTCAGCAGCAGGGTCCGAATATGCGCGCCGTCCACATCAGCGTCAGTCATGATGATGATGCGGTGGTAGCGCAGCTTAGCGACGTTGAAATCGTCCGCGCCCGGCGTTCCACCCACACCACCGCCCTTGCCGATACCAGTGCCCAACGCGGTGATCAGCGTCAAGATTTCGTTGCTGGTCAACAGCTTTTCATAGCGCGCTTTTTCCACATTTAAAATTTTTCCGCGCAGCGGCAAAATCGCTTGAAATTTGCGGTCGCGGCCTTGTTTGGCAGAGCCGCCAGCTGAGTCGCCCTCAACCAGGTAGATTTCGCAACCTGCAGGGTCTTTTTCTTGGCAATCGGCTAGTTTTCCTGGCAAACCCATACCGTCAAGTACGCCTTTTCGGCGGGTCATGTCACGCGCTTTGCGGGCTGCTTCGCGCGCTCTGGCGGCCTCGATGATTTTTCCGACAATAATTTTTGCGTCGTTCGGGCGCTCTTGCAGGTAGTCATGCAGTAACCGGCTGACGATGTCTTCCACAGGCCCACGCACTTCGCTGGACACAAGCTTGTCTTTGGTCTGGCTGGAAAATTTTGGCTCTGGCACCTTCACACTCAACACACAGCAAAGGCCTTCACGCATGTCGTCGCCAGTGACTTCAACCTTGGCTTTTTTGGCCAACTCGCTGTCATCGATATATTTGTTGATGACCCGTGTCATTGCCGCCCGTAGCCCGGTAAGGTGGGTGCCGCCGTCGCGTTGGGGAATGTTGTTGGTAAAGCACAACACCTGCTCGCTATAGCCACTGTTCCACTGCATCGCCACTTCTACACCGATATTGGTGCCTTGGTCACTTTGCCGGTCGCCCATTGCCGCAAAAACATTGGGGTGCAAAACCGTTTTGCCTTTGTTGATAAAACCCACAAAACCTTTGACGCCGTCAGCGCCAGCAAAGTCGTCTTCCTTGCCGGAGCGTTCGTCTTTCAGGCGGATTTTGACTCCATTGTTCAAAAAGCTGAGCTCACGCAAACGCTTACTCAAAATTTCGTAGTGAAAGTCGTTATTTTCTTTGAAAATGTCAGTGTCGGGCAAAAAGTGAACTTCAGTGCCGCGTTTGTCGGTCTCGCCCATCACCTTCATTGGCGAGACTTCCACCCCATCGAGCGTTTTAACGATGCGGTTTTGCACAAATCCTTTAGCGAACTCCATGGTGTGCACTTTGCCGTCACGCCGAATCGTCAAGCGCAGCATTTTGCTAAGTGCGTTCACACAGCTGACGCCCACGCCGTGCAAACCGCCTGAGACCTTATAGCTGTTTTGATTGAATTTTCCGCCCGCATGCAACTCTGTCAGCGCAATTTCGGCGGCCGAGCGTTTGGGCTCGTGTTTGTCGTCCAACTTCACGCCGGTCGGAATTCCTCGGCCGTTGTCCACCACACTGATCGAATTGTCGGTGTGAATCGTCACCACAATATCATCGCAATGGCCAGCGAGCGACTCGTCAATCGAGTTATCCACCACCTCGAACACCAGGTGATGCAAACCGGTGCCATCCGATGTGTCCCCAATATACATGCCTGGGCGCTTGCGCACCGCTTCTAAGCCTTCGAGTATCTGAATGGACTCTTCACCGTAGGCCTGCGATGCGCCGGCTTGATTGGTGTCAATTTTCGGCTGGAAATTAGAGCTGGCCTCGCCCGCACCGCTACCGCCTTCACTGCTGGCATTGGTTACGTTGACTTGGTCGGCAGCAATTGATTTGTTGTGTTCGGTCATGGTCCACTTTTGTCTTGTCTATGAATGACCAAACCCGCGAATGTGCGCGGGTCTGTTGTTGTCGGGTGGTTAGCCAGCGCGTCAAATGCGCATCGGCATCACGACGTACTTAAACGTTGTGTTGTCAGGAATCGTCAGCAGTGCTGAACTGCTGGCGTCTGCCAATTCCATTTTGACCATGTCCTGACTCATGTTAGCCAGTGCGTCAATCAGGTAGGTAACGTTAAAGCCAATTTCAATGCTGTCACCCCCGTAGTCAATGTCAAGCTCGTCCACTGCTTCTTCTTGCTCCGCGTTGTTCGACGCAACGCGCAGCGTGCCCGGCTCGATGTTCAAACGGACACCTTTGAACTTCTCGCTGGTCAAAATAGCAGTGCGCTGAAGACTGCGCAGCAACGGCTCACGGCCCAAGGTAACGATGTTTTTGTGGTTTTTTGGAATTACCCGGTTGTAGTCCGGGAACTTTCCCTCCACCAGTTTGGTGACGAACTCCATGCCATCGAACGAGAATTTGGCTTGGTTACTGGAGAACTGCATTTCGATGGCGCCTTCTTTGTCACTGAGCAAGCGTTGCATTTCCAGCACCGTTTTGCGCGGCAAAATCACCTCCTGCTTAGGTACTTCAACATCAAGTGTGGCTGACGAAAAAGCCAGCCTGTGTCCATCAGTGGCCACTAGGCTCAATTGCTTGCCCTCGGCAACAAACAAAATGCCGTTAAGGTAGTAGCGCACATCGTGCACCGCCATGGCGAAAGAGACCTGGTTCAACAAATCTTTCAGCACTTTTTGCGGCACTGAAAAAGCCGGGCCAAAGTTTGCAGCTTCCTGAACCAACGGAAAGTCTTCTGCAGGCAAGGTTTGCAGCGTGAAACGGCTTTTGCCGCCTTTGAGAATTAGCTTGTTTTGGGCCGACTCTAACGACACGGTTTGGTCGCCGGGCATGGACCGCAAGATATCGATCAATTTGCGCGCACCAACGGTAGTGCTGAAACTGCCAGTATCGCCATCGAGCTCAGCGCTGGTGCGAATCTGAATTTCTAAATCGCTGGTGGTTAATTCGAGCTGTGCGCCAGTTTTACGTATCAGCACATTAGCCAAGATGGGCAGCGTGTGACGGCGCTCAACAATACCCGCAACAGATTGAAGCGCTGATAACACCTTGTCTTGCGTAGCTTTGAGAACGATCATGAGAGTTTCCTTATCCTTGTCTTTAATCTTTTAATTCAATTTAGTAATAGTAGTAAAGGGTGTCTTTACCTGTGGACAACTGTACTTTTTTGTTACTAAACAAGCACTTAGCGTTTGTTTAACGGCATGGTAATAGTGCATCCGTTATGACTGCAAAACATGGACAACTCGCTACTGCTCTTG
>JAYULP010000176.1:0-1949 GCA_043763445.1 Polaromonas sp. | reverse complement strand
TAGGCGCAGATTTGCACGTCAAACGCCGGCTGGCGGCTGAAAACAGCTGAAAGCGCCTGCTTTTAGGGCTAAACCCCACCATAGCCCGCGCTGACATTGCACAAGCAGCTCCTGAATCAATAGCATTTCATATTGCGTAGCGGGGCAGGGCTCACGCAGCCCGCCACGGCACGCCCGGCGGCGGCCCAGCGCCCACCCGTGTTTGCCCTTGGCCGCGTGCGCAGCAGGCCAAACGGTTCACCCGCGTCGATAGAATCGACTTTTCTTGTTCACATGGCCCGCCTATGTCTGACCGATTTGCCGTTTTGCCCCAGTATTTTTTCCCCAAGCAGGCGCTCACAGTGTTTGCAGGCTGGGTGGCAGGGCGTGAACGCGGCTGGCTCACCACCGAGATCATTCGCCGCTTTGTCGCTAAATACCAGGTCAACATGGCTGAGGCGCTGAACCCGGACATCGCCAGCTACCCCACCTTCAACGCTTTTTTTACCCGCGCACTGGCACCCGGTGCCCGGCCGCTGGCGGACGCTGACCTGCTGTGCCCGGTTGACGGCGCTGTCAGCCAGTTTGGCGCAATTGAAAAAGACCAAATCTTCCAGGCCAAAGGCCACCACTACAGCACCACCGCCGTGCTGGGAGGCAACGCCGCACTGGCCGCCCAGTTCGAGGGCGGCCACTTCGCCACCATCTACCTCAGCCCCAAGGACTACCACCGCATCCACATGCCGTGCGACGGCACCTTGAGGCGCATGGTCTACGTGCCCGGCGAGCTGTTCTCCGTCAACCCCACCACCGCCCGAGGTGTGCCCGGCTTGTTTGCCCGCAACGAGCGGGTGGTGTGCCTGTTTGACAGCCCGAACGACAAACAAAGCGCGTTTGCCATGATTTTGGTCGGTGCCACCATCGTCGGCAGCATGGCCACCCCGTGGCACGGCGTCATTAACCCCCCACGCACCCCCGATGTGCGCGAATGGGTCTACCCCCCGGGCCAGGTCAGCTTGAAAAAGGGCGACGAGATGGGACGGTTTTTGTTGGGCTCGACGGTGGTGATGCTGTTTCCCAAGGGCCCGCTGCAGTTCAACCCGGCGTGGGTGGCTGGGCGCGGGGTGCGGTTGGGGGAGGCGATGGGGGACCGGGTGGGGTTTAGGGTGGACTCGTTGCATCAACCCATAGTTTGGCCATGAGCCTCGCCAAGTCAAAACAGCGCGTAGTCGATCACGGCGAAGTGTTCACACCGGCGTGGATGGTGGACGCCATGCTGGGGCTGGTGCAGTACGAGACTAAGCGCATTGACTCCCGTTTTTTGGAGCCCGCCTGCGGCAGTGGTAATTTCATCGTGCCCATGCTGCAGCGCAAGCTCGCTGCGGTGGCACGCAAATAAGGCAAGTCTGACTTCGAGCGGCGGCATTACGCACTGCTTGGGCTGATGTGCATCTACGGCATTGAACTGCTGGCGGACAACATTGCAGAGTCCCGTGCCAACCTACTGGCAGTGTTCGTTGAGTTTTTCGACCTCAGTGGCACTGTTGAGCTGTACCCTGCCGCAACTGTGGTCAATACCCGCTTTGCAGGCTCCGCCAGCTTGGTGGCGTTCGCTTAGCTCAAACGCGATGCTGATGTGCCATTGCTGAACATCCCCGCAGTGGCGCAACCCCGCACCTAGGGGTAGAGTCACTCACCCCACTCGAAAAGGCCCGCACCATGAATGCCCCCCTGCACAAAGAAATTCCTGCTGACATCCTCAACGCTGCGCAGGCGCTGAGCCAAGTCTCCAGCCAGTGGGACCGTGACATCTTGCAGCAGATCACCGACTACATCACCATTCCGGCCAAGTCGCCGGGGTTTGACGCGGATTGGGCGGCGAATGGCTACATCGACACGGTGGTGCGCAACGCCGCCGCCTGGGTGGAGGCGCAAAAAATCGAGGGCTTGACGCTGGAGATCGTGCGCCT
>JAYULP010000175.1:0-1960 GCA_043763445.1 Polaromonas sp. | reverse complement strand
TTGCTGAGTGGTTCAATTCAGACAAGGAGAACGCAAATGACGAAGACATCAAGGGCGCGCTACACGCTCGAATTCAAGCAAGAGGCGGTGCGGCTGGTCGAGGGCGGCCAAAGCATCGCGGCGGTTGCCCGGACGCTGGGCGTCGTTGACCAGACGCTGTTCAACTGGGTCAAGGCCCACAAGCAGGGCTTGCTCAAGGGCGCTGGCAGCAAGCCCGTGAGCGCCGAGCAGATGGAAATCAGCCGGCTGCGGGCCGAATTGGCACGCGTGAAGATGGAGCGCGACATCCTGGGAAAAGCGACGGCGTACTTCGCGAAAGGTCAGAATTGAAGTGCGCCTTCATCGAGCGCCACCGGCGTGTGTGGCCCATCTCGGTGCAGTGCCGGGTACTGCGTGTCAGTGTGGCCGGATACCACGAGCACTTCGTGCGCCGCGTCAGCGCTGCGCAGCGTCGCCATCTCAGTGACGATGCTTTGTTGGTGCACATCAAAGCCATCCATGCCCAGACCCGTGGTGCCTATGGCTGGCCGCGCCTTTGGAGGCAATTGCTGGGGCTCGGTATCCGGGTAGGCAAGGACCGGGTGCAAAAGCTCATGCAGCGCCACGGCATCCGGGCCAAGGGCAAGCGTCGCTTCAAGGTCACCACCGAGAGCAATCACGATTTACCGATCGCGCCCAATGTGTTGAACCGTGCGTTCACGGTGGACGCGCCCGAGCGGGTCTGGGTGGGCGACATCACCTACATCGCCACCGCCGAGGGCTGGCTGTTCCTGGCGGTGGTGATCGACCTGTTCAGCCGCCAGGTGGTGGGCTGGTCGCTGCGCGATGACATGACCTCAAGCATCGTCGTTGACGCGCTGCGCATGGCCTGGTTCAGGCGTCAGCCGGGCAAGCAAGCCGGGTTGATCTTCCACAGTGACAGGGGCAGCCAGTACGCCAGCAAAGACTTCAGGGACGTTCTTAAGGAATACGGCATCACCGCTTCCATGAGCCGGCGTGGCAACCGCTGGGATAACGCCTGCAGCGAGACACTGTTCGGTTCACTGAAGGTGGAGCGCTTGCACGGGCAGCGCTTCGTGAGTCGGCGCCAGGCCAAGGATGAAACCATTGCGTGGCTGCTTTGGTATAACCGTTGGCGACTGCATTCGACGCTGGCCTATGTCAGCCCGATGCAGTTCGAGAGAAACTGAACTGCGGCTCAGACCCAGCAGGCCAGCTCATGATCTCGGCTATGGGATACGGAATCCAGGGGCAAGGTCACAATGAGCTGGGCAGCACCGGCTTTAACAATCCCAAGCTCCAAGTCATATCGAACAACCCAGCGGCTTCACAGCAGCGCCGTGAAGGGCGGGCGGCGCAAGTTACATCCAACCCAGTGCAAACCTGGGCGCCACCAAACGATCCTGTTGCTTGCTTCGTCGGTGGTTATGTGGGTAACACTGGGGCAGCCATTTAAGCCCTCTGGCCGGTCTACAGCACCGGCTCCATTGTGCACAGCAGTGGCGGCACGGGAGCTGTGGGCAGCGCCAGCGCCGAGGTGAGCCGGCCCATCAGTTGCAGCAATATCAACATCGAGCAACTTAACCAAACCAATGCCGCGCAAAGACGGGACAACCTGACGGCGCTGGTCAACACGCCGCCCGTACCCTTTACCGTAGCGCAACCTAACCTTATGAGCACACTTCAAAACCAAATGCAGCAGCAAAGTAATGAGCAGGTGAACCTGCAGATAAACACCTCACTGCAAAGCGCACCTTCAACCCCCCCCTGCGCCTGAGCAACAGCAGCTATCAGCGGCTGTTGGAGCTCAAAGCGTTTATGAACGCCCAAGGGGTTAAGTAATGACTCGCTTTTTACACGCCATAACCTAGGCTAGCGCATCACGGGCGACGCGCTTAGGGTGAACGCCAGAGGCGATCTTGGTTGTGAGGCGAGGCTTGACTTGGCGGGTTCATGGATT
>JAYULP010000174.1:0-4853 GCA_043763445.1 Polaromonas sp. | reverse complement strand
GAATATTGGTGCCACCGTCCATAAATTTTGCGTCCACCATGAGCTCGCGGTGCAGCGGTATGTTGGTGTTGATGCCCTCGACCACCGTTTCTGCCAGTGCAGTGCTCATGCGCGCCAAGGCTTGGGCGCGCGTGTCCCCGTGCACAATAATCTTGCCGATCATGGAGTCGTAGTTCGGTGGCACGAAGTAGTTGGCATAAATATGTGAGTCCACCCGCACACCTGGCCCACCCGGTGTGTGCCAGGTGGTGATGCGCCCCGGCGAAGGGGTGAACTTGTAAGGATCTTCCGCATTAATCCGGCATTCAATCGAATGCCCTTTGAGCTGAATATCGCGCTGTACAAATGGCAAGCGCTCGCCAGCGGCCACCATGATTTGGGTACGAACAATGTCAATGCCAGTGATCCACTCGGTCACCGGATGTTCTACCTGCACGCGGGTATTCATTTCAATGAAATAAAACTCGCCGTTTTCATACAAAAACTCAAACGTGCCGGCGCCTCGGTAGCCAATTTTTTTAACGGCAGCCACACAACGCTCGCCAATGCGCTCAATCAGTTTGCGGGCAATGCCGGGGGCTGGTGCTTCTTCGATAACTTTTTGGTGACGGCGCTGCATGGAGCAGTCACGCTCACCCAGCCAGACCGCGTTTTTGAACTGGTCCGCCATGATCTGGATTTCAATATGCCGGGGATTCTGGAGAAACTTCTCCATGTATACCTCTGGATTACCAAAGGCCGCTGCCGCTTCGGCTTTGGTGGTTTGCACCGCATGAATCAATGCAGCTTCAGTGTGCACCACGCGCATGCCGCGACCACCGCCGCCACCTGCAGCTTTGATAATCACCGGATAGCCCACCTGTTTTGCGGTACGTTTAATCACCACCGGATCGTCGGGCAGTGCCCCCTCAGAGCCCGGCACACATGGCACGCCAGCTTTGATCATTGTTTGCTTGGCTGACACCTTGTCGCCCATGATGCGAATGGACTCCGGCGTAGGACCAATAAACTTAAAACCGCTTTGCTCCACACGCTCAGCGAAGTCAGCGTTCTCGCTCAAAAACCCATAGCCTGGGTGGATAGCTTCTGCGTCGGTCACTTCAGCGGCCGAGATAATAGCGGGCATGTTGAGGTAGCTGTGGGCAGACGACGCTGGCCCAATGCACACTGATTCGTCGGCCAATTTGATGTATTTGGCCTCCCGGTCAGCCTCTGAATACACCATCACAGCCTTGACCCCTAACTCCCGGCAAGCGCGCTGAATCCGCAGAGCAATTTCTCCACGGTTTGCAATTAAGATTTTTTTAAACATCCACGATGCCCCGGTTATTCAATCAGGAACAGGGCCTGCCCGTACTCAACAGCTTGCCCGTTTTCACTGAGAATTTTGGTGACCGTGCCGGACTTATCCGCTTCGATTTCATTGAGGATCTTCATCGCCTCGATAATGCAGATGGTGTCGCCTTCTTTGACCACGCTGCCGACTTCGACATAAGACTTTGCACCAGGGCTTGCCGAACGGTAGAAGGTGCCGACCATCGGGGACTTGACGGCGTGACCAACGGGCGCGGCCACAGCGGCTTCAGGCGGCGGCGTCGCAACCGGTGTTGCCGCTTGCAGTGGCACCATTTGGGCCATTGGCTGATGCATCACCATCGGCGCACCACTGGACTTGACAATACGGACTTTGCCCTCGGCTTCTGTGATTTCGAGCTCCGACACGTTGGACTCCGACACCAGATCAATCAGGGTTTTTAGTTTTCTTAAATCCATGGCTTTTTCTCCAGCAGGCAATGAGGATGACCAGCAAACGGGACACCCTAGAACAAAAAACCGCACAGCAAACTCGCCAACGCACTCACGACAGTGTTGCAAGCAATCACATTACTGTGGACTAGTTAGCCGCATTTTTGGCGTAAAACACTCAACTGACGTCAACTATGGCGATTTGGTTGCTGTAGCGGCTAACGCACCCGAGTCTAACTGATACAAGCCACGCGAAAAAAGGTGACTTTCGAGGCATTGGGTGTCACTTGAGCAACGCCCACTGCGCCAGCTCTTGTGGCGCTACTTTTCCGACTTTGCGGTGGATCACTTGGCCGGAACTGCCGAACACCACAGAAAACGGCAAGCTGCCTGCCAAATTTCCCAAGGACTTGCTCAGCTCCGTTCCGCTCAAACCCGCCATGCCGACAGGAAAATTCAGTGGTCTGGTTTGTAGCCATGTCTTGACGGCACTGGGCTGGTCAACCGCTAAACCTATGACTTGCCAGTTTTTAGCCCTGTTTTCTTGGTAGAAGTAATCCAATAAAGGCAGCTCTTCAACGCAGGGAGGACACCAGGTGGCCCAGAAGTTAACCAACAACGGCTTGCCGCGCAGCTCGGCCATTGCCAACGGCGTGCCGCTGGGGGACTCAAAACTCAAGCCCCAAAACGCGGCGACAGCAGCGTCTGCGCTGGCCCCAAGAACAGCAGAGCCCAGTGGCGACGCGGTGCGCTGCTTCCAGCTTGCCAGCCCTGCCCCAGCGGCCACGGCCGCGACAGCAGCAGTGCCGTACATCAGTTTTCTACGGTTCAAAACTTAAACTCCGGTATCGTTAACTAAAAGTTGGCGTACTGCCGCCAAGTCGCCGCGCGGCTTGCGGCCCTTTGCGTCCGGGCGCATAGCACCCCGGAGGTCATTATGGTCATAAACCACGAGGTGAATGCCCACGCTCTCGCCGAGTGCCTTGCATTGACTGCTCAGACTCAAAGCCTCTGCCGCGTTGCCGTTAAAGCCGGTGATGGTGCGGGGTTCGTAGTCAACATTGTGCTCAATTAGCGCAATTTCAGCCGATTTGGAGTCGTCGCAAAACAGCTGAATGAAAACATCAGACAGGCGTGTGGCGGTGCCGTGCCACACAGCGCCCGCAAGGTGCGGCCTGAACGCGGCCATTCGCTCCATCCACACCACCGCCAGCGCCCGCAACGCCGCCAGTTCGGCGGGCTGGGTGTCGCCGCAAAATATAGCGATGTACTCACGCACGGCGTCCTCGATCTGGTCGTTGTCTGGCAGCTCGGTGCGCCCCGCTAAGGCCATTTGTTTAACAGCGCGACGCTTGGCGGCACCGTACTCCAGCCCCTCCTCGACGATGAGTGCGGCCGCAGCAGCGGCAATTTCAGATTGAAGGGTGTACACGGGCGGTGGTTGGGTGGTGGGGTTTGGCAAACCTTGCAGTTTAGGCCACGTCAGCGGCTGCGCGCCGGCTTCTAAAATGCCCAGCATGCACATACATATTTTAGGGATCTGCGGCACTTTTATGGGCGGGCTGGCAGCACTGGCCCACGAAGCAGGCCATACCGTCACCGGCTGCGATACGTCGGTGTATCCGCCAATGAGCAATCAGTTAAGCCAGCTGGGTATTGTGCTGATCGAAGGCTATGCGGCAGAGCAGCTCACAGCGCTTGCCAGCCAGCCGGACATGTTTGTGGTCGGCAATGTCGTGTCTCGCGCCCGTTTGCCAGACGGCTCGCCCAAGTTCCCGTTGATGGAGGCCATCCTCAACACCGGCGCGCCTTACACCAGCGGCCCGCAGTGGCTTGCTGAGCATATTTTGCAAGGCCGCCACGTACTGGCTGTGGCGGGAACCCACGGCAAAACCACGACCACGGCCATGCTGGCCTGGATTTTGGAACACGCTGGTCTGCAGCCGGGGTTTCTGGTCGGTGGCGTTCCGCTTAACTTTGGCGTGTCCGCTCGTTTGGGCGGCGCAAATTACTTCGTTATCGAAGCGGACGAGTACGACACCGCATTTTTCGACAAACGCAGCAAGTTTGTGCACTACCGGCCCCGCACTGCGATTTTGAATAACCTGGAGTTTGACCACGCCGACATCTTTGAGAATCTGGCCGCCATCGAACGGCAGTTCAACCATCTGGTGCGCACCGTACCCTCGCAGGGCCGGGTGGTCGTTAACGCTGGCGCACCAGCGCTGGTGCGCGTGCTGGCGCAGGGCTGCTGGAGCGAGCAAGTGCGGTTTGGCGAGCCAGCTCACCGCCAAAGCGACTACACCGCCCAAGGCGAGCCGCATGATTTTGCAGTGCTCAGGGCTGGGGTGCAGCTCGCGCAGGTCAGCTGGCAGCTCAACGGTGTACACAACCAGCTCAACGCCCTTGCCGCGATAGCTGCGGCCGAGCATGTGGGGGTGCCGCCTGCAGCCGCTGCGCGGGCACTGGCTGGATTTGACAACGTCAAGCGACGCCTAGAAGTGGTGGGCCGCGTGGCCCGCGCCGACGGTGAGATCACGGTGTATGACGACTTTGCCCACCATCCCACCGCACTGGCTACCACCATTGAAGGTCTGCGCCGCCGGCTGGACAGCGCAGGCAACCACGAAGACCGTGTTTTGGCGATTTTTGAGCCGCGCAGCAACACCATGAAGCTGGGCGTGATGACCGCGCTGCTGCCCGCTAGCCTAGCGCTGGCTGACTTGTCGTTTTGCCACGCGGGCGGGCTTGACTGGGACGCCGCAGCAGCGCTAGCGCCGCTTGGCGGCCGGGCGATGGTGGCAAATAACATTGAGGCGCTGGTAGCGCTGGTAACAGCCAAAGCCAAGGCCGGCGACCACTTACTGTGCATGAGCAACGGCGACTTTGGCGGGGTGCATGCCAAGCTTTTGCAGGCACTGGCAAATTTAAGCAGCTAAAGACGCTACACATTCAATAGCACTGAAAGCAGTAAAACCGGCGGCAAACAAGATTTTTAGCTTAAAACTAGTCAAAAATCCTATTTTTTAGTGCCAAAAGGCCAGTTGCCTGTACCCAAGCCGTATCAGCTGGCCGTCATCGCTTTAACGCCGGTGCCTTGCAAGCAA
>JAYULP010000173.1:0-1970 GCA_043763445.1 Polaromonas sp. | reverse complement strand
TATGCCTACCCACACCTTTGCAGTCGACTACGAGCAGCCGGTCTTTGCGGCCCCAGCGGTGACTCAGCGCGCTTGGGCGCGTACCCCCGTTGAGCCCGGTCCAGCTGAGCGCCGTGCGCTTAAAGACAACATTCGCCGCTTGCTCACAGCGCGCAACGCTGTCATGGTGTCGCACTACTATGTGCATCCCGACCTGCAAGACCTGGCGGAGGAAACTGGCGGACTGGTCAGTGATTCGCTGGAAATGGCCCGGTTTGGCCGAGACCACGCCGCCCAAACGCTGGTGGTTGCCGGCGTGCGCTTCATGGGCGAGACAGCCAAGATACTGTCGCCGCAAAAGCAGGTGCTGATGCCCGACCTAAACGCGACCTGCTCGCTTGACCTGGGTTGCCCCAGCGCTGCCTTCAATGCCTTTTGTGACGCGCACCCCGAGCGCACGGTGGTGGTGTACGCCAACACCAGCGCCGCCGTCAAGGCGCGGGCCGACTGGGTAGTGACCTCCAGCTGCGCGCTAGACATCGTGTCGGCGCTGAAGGCGCTGGGCCAAAAAATACTATGGGCGCCGGACAAGCACTTGGGCGGCTACATCCAGCGCGAAACTGGTGCCGACATGTTGATGTGGAATGGCGCGTGCATCGTGCACGACGAGTTCAAGGCCTTTGAATTACTGGACCTAAAGCGCCAATACCCTGACGCAAAGGTGCTGGTGCACCCCGAGTCGCCCGCTGATGTGGTGGCGCTGGCGGATGCGGTGGGCAGCACTTCTGCCATTTTGAAAGCGGCCCGCGAGCTGTCAGCGAGTCACTTCATCGTGGCCACCGACAACGGCATGATGCACAAGCTGCGCACACTCAACCCCGGTAAAACCTTCATTGAAGCGCCCACTGCAGGCAACAGCGCCACTTGCAAAAGCTGCGCGCACTGCCCGTGGATGGCGATGAACGGCCTAGCCGGCGTGGCGCAGGTGTTGACGTCGGGCACCAATGAAGTGCACATGGATGCCGCCTTGGGGCTGCGGGCGCGTTTGCCAATTGACCGCATGCTGGCTTTTACCGCCGCACACCAAGCGGGCCAGCCGACGGCACACTTGGTTCCCCATTTGGGCGCAGCCTGATGGCCGCAGCTGCGCCGAGCACGGCCTGCATCGACTTTGCTGACCCCAATGATGCGGGTGCGCCGCGCTTGCGCTGTGCGTTCGGTCAACCGCAGCGTATCTTGGTTGCCCAGACGCCCGGGCAAGTCCGCCCGGTACTGGACGCGGTACAAGCGGCGGCCGAGCAAGGCCAGTGGTGTGTTGGCTTTTTGCGCTATGAAGCGGCGTGCGCTTTTGACGCAGCGCTCACCACCCGCGCTGCTGACGGGCCGCTGGCTTGGTTTGCGGTCTACGACGAGGCGCTGCCGTGGCCGCCGCATGACCCTGTGGTGCCACCGGCTACGGTGCATTGGCACACCGGCATGGACCGCCCGCACTTTGACACTGCACTGGCGGCCATTGACAAGGCAATTCGCGCGGGCGACGTTTATCAAGTCAACTTCACCGCCCCACTGGTCGGCAAACTGGTGCACCCGGGCACTGCCAGCTTAGCGTCGCAAGCGCTGTTTGCCGCACTGCAGCGCGCTCAGCCCGGCGGGTACGCCGCTTGGCTAGACACGGGGCACGAGCAGGTGTTGTCGGTGTCGCCCGAGCTGTTTTTTCACTGGCAAGCTGGGCACTTGCTGACCCGCCCGATGAAGGGCACCGCCGCCCGTGGCCACACGCCAGCCGAGGATGCGCGCCAAGCTCAGACGCTACAAACGTCAGCCAAAGAGCGCTCTGAAAACGTGATGGTGGTGGACATGCTGCGCAACGACGTGTCGCGCGTTGCCCAGCCGTTTAGCGTGCAGGTGCCGCGCTTGTTTCACACTGAAGCCTTGGCCAGTGTGTGGCAAATGACCTCTGATGTGACCGCTAGCACCCGCGCTGACTGCAC
>JAYULP010000172.1:0-4881 GCA_043763445.1 Polaromonas sp. | reverse complement strand
CGAGCAAAAAACACAACTTCCCACACCACTTAGCCTTCGCTTTTTTTGCAAGGATACGACTGGCCGGTTCCGCTGACTGCAAGAAAACCACCTGCGCGGCTGTAGGCCGTGGTCTGAACTCGGCCTGGGGCGCTGCTTGGTGTGTTGAGTTGAAATAAAAGGTGAGTTTGCGTTACGAAAATAAAATAAATGTTTACAAATTAGCGCCAGATATTGAGGTGTTTTCACAGTGGCTGTGTTGAAAGTTTTGTAACTTTAAGAATTCGGCAGCCGTTAGGCCGAACCCAAAGTGTCGAGACAGCTCGCTAGCGGTGTAAGACTAGTCCTACTCAAAGTCGGGCATTTGTCTGCTTGCGCAAGTGAAAATCGTGTTTTTTTGAGTCTAAACCCGGCAGCAACCAGTCGTTTTTAGCTGCCGATGGCGCCGGAAAAAAGGGGTGCTGCCATTAGCCTCGCGACTACAACAACCGGCGGTGATTTCATCCTTATGTGGGCTAACCCACATAAGGATGTGCCGCTGGCTGGTGGCCAGACAGTTCGTTCACCAGAGATGGCGCGATGGCACTGAAATTGTTTGGCGCTGCAATGCCCTTTGGTCAACACGTCTTAAAACGAGTTGTGGTGGACAACAAGGGAAATTTGTATATGTTGAGACGTCAATTTTTCAGAGGCCCAGTGGCTACAGCAGCCATTGGGGTCACTGGCAGTGTTTTCTTGGGGATAGGCAATACTTTGGCTCAAACCTGCACTCCGCCCGTCGCGAGCATTCCGCCGCCACCCACCACCCCCCCACCGCTGGCCGGCGTGGGCGGCGCACTCAACGCAGTCGATGCCATCAAGGCCTTGCGTATACCTAGCGGCCCCTACACCGGTGCCTACGAAATCTCGCCCAATGGGCTGTCGAACTGGTACTTCACTAATCTGGGGTTAATTTCAATCGTTCAGTATCTCGACGCGCCAAGCCTGGACACTTACATCCGAGTCTATCTGGACCTGTACCTTAGCAAGCTCCAGCCCGACTTGTCGATCAAAGACATTGACTTTCCGTTTGGCCGCGCTAACCCCAGCGCGTTCACGCTGGTGATGTCGGACTCGGACGACTCTTACGCGGCCACCACGCTCACGCTGGCAGCCCGGTATCTGAGGGCCAGCCAAAACTGGGCTTGGTGGGACAAGAACAAATCCCGCTTGAAAGACATTGCCTACCGCAACATTGCGGTGGCGGTCAAGCCGAACGGGTTGACCAGCGTTTTTCAGTCACCGCGCAGCCAAACCAACAACGCTGGCTATTTGATGGACAACTGTGAGGTCTACCGCGGCCTGCGTGACTTTTGCGCGCTGTTGACCGAGCGCGGCGATGCAGCTGATGCGGCCTACTATTCACAGTTTGCCAACGGTATCGCTAAGTCGTTAGCGGCCCTGTTCAGCCCGGCCAGCAATGCGTTTCGCGTGGCGGACTTGTCTGTGCAGACCGAAACCACGTTCTATCCAGGCACCAGCTGCCAAGTGTTCCCGCAGGTGTTTGGCGTGTCCGAGTTGGCCGCGTATTTCACGCCAGGCTGGAATTTCCTGAGCACCAACTCCCCAGGATGGGAGACCGGCAAGCTCGATCCGTACCCGTTCGCTGTCGTCGGTCTGGCAGCGGCCAAGCGCGGGCAAACGGCATTGGCAAAAGCCCAAATGGCCTTCGTCGAAAAAACCTTTGTTGATAACCGGCCGCTGGTAACCATTAACGAGCTGGGTTTCTACCAGCGCACGAAAAGCGTATTGGCTGGCGGTGCAGACGTTTAAGGAAAATCCGATGGCCCGAACCGCCTACTGCGCTGCAGGGCCCGCGGGTAGCGAGCGCACAGCGAAAACGCCAGCAGCTCCGCCCAGCGCGGTCACTGACGCTTTCATCCGTGTCAAAACGCTCTGGGTGAGCAGCTTGGTGCTGCTGGGCTGCGTTGGCATTGCGGTGTGGACGGTGAAGGGGCCGAGCCGGGACGCGGTGGTGCTAAGCGCTACGGCTCAGACAGCGGCACCAGTTTTGCCTTGGGGCGGCAGCTCGCCGTTTACCGTGCCCGGCGCAGTGCCCGCCGGGCAGCCGGTGAGCCCTGCCGCCGCAGCGACAGCGCCACTGCTGGCCGCCCGCGAAGGACCCTCTGCACCAGCCGGCCCAGGCAACGCCGGCAGCACGCTGGCGGTGCTGCCGGCGGGCGCGGCCAGCGTTTGGGTGGTGCCCACTAGCAGCTGGCCAGTGGACGCCCGGTCGCCGAACGAGGTGGCGCCGCGCTCAGACATGCGTTACCGGGCCGGCACGCCGCCCCGGCACCATGCGCCTGGGCGCTAGACTGCCGTAAGCCGGCGCTTGGCCCGCACGGCGGTGTCGCCGTTGTTGCACTGGCCGGTTGAAGTTTTTTCCGGGTGGTGAGCCTGAGCATGTTGAGTGCAGCGCGCCCCTTCAATAAACTCACAGCGAGCGGAGCAAACAGGGTGTGCGGCAGCAAAACAGCCGAATGGCACACCGCTTTGCGATGCACCGCGGCCGGTGGCGGTTGGCCGTGCTTGGCTAGCTGCGAGCCGTTTTCTCGGTTGACCGTATCGTCGCAGCGTGAAGATAGTCTCAAGGCTGGGTGCCGGTCCAGGCGGTGGTTTGCGGCGCGGCGTCGTTGGCGGCGGGCGTCTGCAAGTCATGCGCCAGCGTGTTGGGTGCGGCGCGGCTGATGTGGGCGCGCGGTGCATTGGCCAGCAGCGCGTCGTCAAGTACGCTGTACCCGTCCAAATGGCGGGTGTCTGACCAGCCAACCAGGCTAAAGCCCTCGGGTGTCCACAGCAGGCGGTTGATGGCGGCATTGCCCAAGGCCCAGGTACGGGGCGCGTCAACGGCTTGACGGGTGGCCGCCCGGTACAGCACATCCATTGCGCCGCCGTGGCTAATCAGCGCAATCAGCTCACCCGGGTGGCGCGCAGCTAGCCGGGTGGCGGCTTCCAGCACGCGCTCGCGCAGCGCCAGCAGGGTTTCACCCCCGGGCGGCGCAAAGTTGGGGTCTCGACGACGCCAGCGCAGGGCTTGGTCGGGTAACTCGGCCTCGATTTCCGCAAAGGTACGCCCCTCGAAGGCACCAAAACCACGCTCGCGCAAACCAACTTCTGGCGCAATCGGTCGGCGCTGGGCTTGGGCTAGCGCTTGCGCGGTTTCCCAGGTGCGGGCAAGGTCGCTGGCGTAGATGGCGGTAACCGGCTCATCGACCAATGCCTGGGCCAGTTGCGTGGCCTGCCAGCGTCCGCGTGGATTGAGCGCGATATTCAGGTGGCCTTGAATGCGGGTGCTGACATTCCAGTCGGTCTCCCCGTGGCGAATTGCAATGATTCGGGTGGGCTCTGCGGTCAGTGCGCTCATGGTGTCAGCCGCTCGGCCGGGGGCAGCGCAGCCGTTGGTTGCAGCATCACATTGACGCGGCGGGCCCCGGGTGGCGGCTGTGGAAATCCAAGTAATGCAGCGTCCAGCAGCGCTGGCAACATCGCCAGGGTGTCGCGCCAAGGCCCATCGTGATGGGCGCGGGTCTCAAACGCCAGTTGCTGCGTTGTGGTGTCGCGCATCAGCACGGCCAACTCGTGGCGCAAAGTAGTTGACTGGTAGCCACCCAACGGAAAGCCCAGACCCAACGCGACGCTGTGGCGAGCGCCGTAGCCAAATGCACCATAACCGGCAAAGCGAGCGCCGCCAAACCGGTCATATCCTGCCCAAGGCCAGAAACCGCCATAGCCAAACGGGTCAGCCAGCACCTGCTCGATGATCTGGGTGGACAGCAGCACTTGTACGCTGTAGCGCGGCGCAGTGTCACTGGGCACCATGCCCGCCTTGGCCAGCGCGTAGCGTGCGGCAGCTTCCACTGCGCTGTGCTGCGCGCTGAGTGCCTGCTGCGATGGCAGGCGTTCCAAGCGGTAGGTGGTGCCGGGGCCAGGCGGCGCAGCGCCCCAGCTGTGAAAGCTCGTGACCTCGCTGTCAATGACCCGGGTGGTTGAGCAGCCGGCAGCGAACAATGCAGTAAACGCTATTAAAAGCGTAGCTATCCAAGATTTAAACATGACGGCTAGACGATGATTTGACATAAAAACGACCTCCAGAGCCTGTAAAAAAAATCTCTGACACTTCTTGGCCTGGCCACCGGCGGCTTGCTCAGCGGGGCGGCTTGAACGCTATCACGGCTGACGCGGGCACCCCAGACGTGGCGGCTACGCCCACCGGGGCAAGAGTTTGCGCGCCAACAAAAGTTTCTTCCTCAAAAGCGGTGTCGCCGTGGGGCCCCAGCATGCCCGTTGTGCAAATGGTCTTGAAGTCGTGCGGCGCACGGCCCATTAAATGCGACGGCACGATGTGCTGCAGTGCGCTCCACACGCTTTGGAGCCGGCCGGGGAAGTTTTTGTCCCAGTCGCGCAGCATGTTGCCGACCGGTTTGCGCTGCAGGTTTTCTTGACTGCCGCACCGCGTACACGCAACGAGGGGGAAATTTTGCGCGGCCGCCCAGCAGATCGGGTCCTTGTCCAGCACACACGCGATCGGCCGAGTCACGATGTTTTTGCCGTCATCACTGACCAGCCTAGGCGGCATACGCTTGAGCTTAGCCGCAAAAAAAAGATGCAGAAAAAAAAGTCTGCAACACGCGTCTGCGGTGGTGACCACGCGCGATTTTGGCGGCACCCAACTTGCCTGCTGACCGACATAAACTGCCGCGCTGCAACTTTGAGCACAGCGTTTTTCTGGCCGGAATCACGCCTTTGACGGCGCTGCAGGTGGCTTGGTTTTCGATGTGAAACGGCACGCCTAGTTGTTCAAGATAAGTGGGCCGGATGTGCTGGGACAAACCGGGCTGCTTTTGCTCTAGGTTGACGGCCATC
>JAYULP010000171.1:0-1988 GCA_043763445.1 Polaromonas sp. | reverse complement strand
GGCGCTTGAGGGACATAGGGCCGATGTGCCAACCGGAGCACTCAGACGCCTCAAGTCAGCGCTGGTCAAGCGCCACACCAGCGACAAAAGCAGCGCATAAGCGGCTTTGCAGGCGGCGTCATAAGCGGCGTGCGGCAACGTACTCGGCCGCTCCAGTCGATTGCCGATCAGCAGCGGCTCAGCGCACAACAACAAGCCCAAAAGACAAGCCATCAGCGCTAAAACGTTCGGCACGCTACGGTCGTTTTGAAAGTTAACAAAAAGAACTCCCGCCACCACAAAAGCGGCGGACAAATTGACAGTGGCCCAAACTGGGTAGGCCGGCGAATGTTCAAAATCACAAAAGGTAGTGGCCAGCGCCCACGGTTGCCAGTTCAGCGCCACACAGCCCACCACCGCCTGCACCGCCAGCAGCGCATAAGTCCAGCGCCTTGGCACGCGCGCCGTTAGAAGCAAAAAAAGGCCGACGCAAACCACCAGCAGCTGCAGCCCCAGGTATTGCGCGTAATGGGCAAAAGCCGCCCACGGCAGGTTGGTGTGGGGTTTTATTTGCAGCGCCAGTCCCGCCAACAAGTACACCAGCCCAGCGCCCGCTAGCCACTGCACCGACAAGTCCTGCAGACTTTCCCTGTCCCGCCAAGCGCCGCGCGCCTGCAACGCAACCCAGCAACACATCCACACACTGACGCAAGCCACTGCCGCTGTCAGGCAAAACTCAAGCTCGGCTGTCATGCTAGCCGGTCGATCAGAAAACTAAATCAGTCCCATATGCACAGCCGAGCTAACGGCTTGAGCCCGGCTGCGCACCTGCAGCTTGCGGTATGTATTTTTGATGTGGGTGTTTACCGTCTGGTGGCTGATCAGCAGTTGTTTGCCGATCTCCAAGCTGGTGTGGCCAGCGGCGACCATCTTCAGAATCTCTTTTTCACGCTCAGACAACTTGTCCCTCGGCGGCTGAGCTGCGGCAAACCGTCCCAACACTTCTGGCGGATGCTCAAGCCTTTGGAGCAAGCGGCGCGCCAAGCTAGGCGTGATTGACGCCCCGCCGTTGGCGACCTGAAGCATAGCCAGCGGAAAATTGCCAAACCAAGAGTTTTTAACCAAGTAGCCAGTAGCGCCCAACTCGAATGCCCGCATAGCGTGCTGCTCGTCCTCGAATGCGGAAATCACCACTGCCTCGGCCAGCGGATGGCTGCTCTTCATCTGCTCTATCAAGTCAAACCCGCTTCCATCACTTAAGTTGAGGTCAACCAACATGACCTCAAACACGTGTTTTGCGATGAGCTTTCGCGCTTCCTTAAAACTGCCGCCTTGCGCTACCAAGTCACAACGCAGGTCTGACAACAGCTCTTGAGCAATGACCCGGCGCATGTGGGCGTCGTCGTCAATCAGCAAAACGCGGACAGGCCGCCCCGGCTGGCCTACAAGAAAGTCAGGCCACAACGGGCAAATTCCATCTCCCAAACGGGGCCAGCCGTGGGGCTGCTGGTTGGTGCTTTGTGGCGGGCGGTAGCTAGCGGGGGTCGGTTTAATCAGTGCCGCGTCGCCCTCGGCTGCATAAAACTGGGCAGCTCGCTGCACTCCCCCCAGGTGAGCCGCGACACTGTGAGCTAAGCCTTTGCTGCGGTGCATATTGACTCCTGTTTGGCCGTGTTGGTCGGCGTAAATTACGGTGGAACTCAAAGCGGGCAAGCGTGGAATCACAGAGCCCGCAACCGACTTTTTTTGTAGTTACCCCCAACTTTTGCTTTTGTGCCCGCAAAAAAAATGAGTACTAAACAAGTAAAGTTACCCAAATTATTCATAAAAAAACAATTTATGCGTGACAAATTTCACTAACAACACTGGGTGTTACTTTTAATACAAATAGGTACTACCGTTTTACTTGGTTAACCTGAGTGTTTTTTGGTGAGCAGCGTTGCGACGTGCATAGGTTGCTCGAACGTCGAGTTGTGGGTTGCGCCCCGAGGGGCGAAAAAAGTAGTTTT
>JAYULP010000170.1:0-4930 GCA_043763445.1 Polaromonas sp. | reverse complement strand
AAAGCTATTCATGGTGGGACTACCGAGAATTTGGATTTCGCCGCAACCGAGGCTTACGCATCGACCATATTTTGGTCAGCCACGCGCTCAAGCCGCAGGTAAGCAGTTGCATCATCGACCGGCTACCGCGTAAAAATGAGCGCCCCAGCGACCACGCGCCGGTGGTGCTTGATATTGCAACGCCCGCTTGACAGGGGCAATTCGGGTAGCCGCTCGCCATTCACCCTGCGCCTGTCAACACCTGCCCTGCAGCAAACAAATCCTTCGGCAAGCTCACAACGAGCGGAAAAAAGTCACTTAGTCGCTTAGTCGCTTAGTCACTTCGCGGCGGCCAGCTCGGTAGGGCGCGCGGAGCCGCTAAAGCAGCGTCATTAGCTGAAGTCCTTACCCGCGTTATCAGCAGCGTTATCAGCAGCGTTATCAGCAGCGTCGTTAGCAGGATTATTAGCCCCGTCGTGGCACACAGGCATCACTGCAGGTTCAGCTCCTGAATTTTTCGGGTGATGGTGTTGCGCCCAATGCCTAGCTTGTGCGCCGCCTCAATACGCCGGCCGCGGGTAGTGGCCAATGCGGCTTGGATCAACTTAGACTCAAACCGGCGGGTCAAAACCTCCCAAACATCGAGCCGACCAGCGGCCAACAGCGCATACGCCTCGGCCTCGAGGCCACACTCCCAAGCCGCCGACGCCACCGCAAAATCGGCGGTGGGCGGCCCAGCTGCTGGCGTCGGCGCATCCCCAACATCGCCGCGAGCTGCATCAACACACGCCATGTCACCTTGGAAATCGCGTTCTCCGCGCTCAATTGCGGGTGTGGGCGGCTGACCTTGGATGGCCACACCACCATGCACCGCGATGGGGTGCACCATTGCGCCCGGTAGCCGCGAAGCCTCGCCTGACGCGGGCGCAGCAAGCGGGTGCACGCTAGGGGTGCCACTGCGCGGTGCGCCTGAACTCGGCAAACCGGGCAGGCTCTGCAGCACTTCGGGCGGTAAATCCTTAGGCTCGACCACTTGGGCTGGCGCCATGACGGACAACCAATGGCAAATATTTTCCAGCTGCCGCACATTGCCTGGAAAAGCAAAGGTGCTGAGCTGCTGCAGCGCAGCGTCGGAGATACGCTTGGGCTCTACACCCAGTTGCTTGGCGCTTTGCTGCAAAAAGTGCCGGGTCAGCATGAACACGTCTTCACGCCGCTCTCGCAGTGCTGGCAAGCGCAGTCGAATCACGTTCAGACGGTGAAACAAATCCTCCCGAAAGCTGCCTGACGCTACTCGCCGCTCCAGGTCTTGGTGCGTAGCAGCAATCACCCGGACGTTCGTTTTAACGGCGGTGTGCCCCCCAACACGGTAGAAACTGCCATCGCTCAGCACACGCAGCAAGCGGGTTTGCAGGTCAAATGGCATGTCGCCAATTTCATCGAGAAACAGCGTGCCGCCCTGCGCTTGCTCAAAACGGCCCCGGCGCATCGTTTGTGCGCCAGTAAAAGCGCCGCGTTCGTGACCAAACAGCTCGCTTTCAAGCAAATCCTTTGGAATGGCGGCGGTGTTGATGGCAATAAACGGCCCCTGCGCGCGCACAGAATGCTTGTGCAGCGCGCGTGCCACCAGTTCCTTGCCGGAGCCGGACTCGCCGGTAATCATGACGGTCACCATGCTTTGGCTCAACCGGCCAATAGCGCGAAACACGCCTTGCATGGCAGGCGCTTGCCCCAGCATTTCTGGCGCTGCCGCCATGCGCTCTTCAGCGACTTCTTCACGCTGACTTTCTTGCACCGCGCGCCGAATCAACTCGACCGCTTTGGTCAGGTCAAATGGTTTGGGCAGGTAGTCAAATGCACCGACTTGAAATGCAGACACGGCGCTGTCAAGGTCAGAGTAGGCTGTCATGATGATGACAGGCAGACCAGGCAGTTTTTGTTTTACCTTCTCAAGCAGCTCAAGACCTGAGCCGCCTGGCATACGGATGTCGCTAACCAAAATTTGCGGGCCGTCGTCCTCAGTAGCGACTTCAAGGGCCGCCAGCACGTCACGCGCATTGGTAAAGCTACGGCATGGCAGGTCTTCGCGCAAAAGCGCTTTTTCCAGCACAAACCGGATGGACTGATCGTCGTCCACAAGCCAGATCGGTTTCATCGGGTGGGTGTCTTTCATAATACGGTGTCAAACGGCGCTAGCAATGATTTTTTAGTCGTCAATACAATGACTTTTAACGACTTTTAATGACTTTTAGATTGCACTTGTGGCGCTGGTTGCCTCGGCAGCAACGCAAGCTCGCGGTAAGGCCATTAAGGCAATGGAATCAATAACTTGAAATCGGTACGGCCCGGGCTGCTTTCACACTCGATTAAGCCGTGGTGTTGCTGAACAAAGGTTTGCGCCAATGTCAACCCCAACCCAGAGCCGCCTTCTCGCGCCGACACCAGTGGATAAAAAATGCGGTCTTTGATGGCGTCCGGCACACCCGGCCCATTGTCAATTACATGCAATTGCAGTGCCAGCCGATAGCGCTGCTTGCCAAAAGTCACTTGTCGGGCAATGCGTGTTTTGAAAATAATTTGTGCATCCCCCGCTGCAATGCGCTCACTGAGCGCTTGCGCGGCGTTGTGCGCTACATTCAGCACGGCTTGAATTAACTGCTCCCGGTCGCCCCGGAAGTCGGGAATTGAGGTGTCGTAGTCCCGCACAAATTCAAGCTGCTTAGGAAACTCGGCCAAAATCAGCGAGCGCACCCGTTCACAGACCTCATGAATATTGACGTCACCCACCAAATGCGGCCGGCGGTGCGGAGCCAACAAGCGGTCAACCAGCGTTTGCAGCCGGTCCGCTTCATGGATGATTACCTGGGTGTACTCAGCGAGCTCTTTGCCAATTTCCATCTGCAGCAGCTGTGCCGCCCCACGGATACCGCCCAACGGGTTTTTAATTTCGTGCGCTAAATTGCGAATCAGCTCCTTGTTGGCCTGAGCCTGGCCCAGCAGGCGTTCTTCTCGGTCCTGCTTGGCGTGCTGCTCCAAGGGCAGCATCTCCACCACGGCTTCGCCCGGTGTTTCGGTCTGGGCCACCACCACATGCACCAACATAGGCTCTTGGTTCAAGCGGCGCAGCCAGGCGTCATATCGCAGAGCGGCAAACTCGTTACTTTCAGCGCCTTCGAGCGCATGGTGAAGAATCAACGGCTCAGTAAAAGACGCTGGCAGCATTGAGCCTTCAATGGCGCGCCGTGACAGGCCCAGCGCATCTTCGAGCGCCGCATTGGCAAACACAACAGTACCATCAGTGCGAACCACTGCAATCAGCGTGGCGAGCAAATCAAAGGCCTGAAAGCGCACGTCACCCGCTGAGCGATTTAAGGCCGCAGCACGGGCGGCTGACAGAGGCAGTGGCTTAGCGCTTTGCATTTTGTTCAATAAAGCTTGGCACAGCGGCTAGCCGGTTGCAGTTCACCCTGTGACGCTGTGGCCTGCCCGCCGCGCTGCATTGGCTCAAGGCCTGTCAGTTGACGCTGGGCAGTCGTGCAAGTTCTCGCTTGATGCCCGCAACGTCACTTTGGCTGCGGCCAATGCTGCCCTTGAGCTCGGCAACACGGTCGAGATACCGCTGGTAGTTTCGGGCCTCGGTACCTTGCTTTTCAGGCTCGCCGTCGTTGTACTCTTTTTGCAGTTCAGCCAGGCGCGTTTCGGACTTTCTGAGTTCGGCCTCCAAGATGGCGCGGGAGTCGCTGTCGCGCACACGTTGCTCACTGCCGCCGTCCGGGCGCGCAACGGGTGTCCCAGGCGTCGGCAGACGGGCAGGCGTGCGCTCACCGCCGGGGCTCGCAACGGCAGTCCCCGGCACAACCGTAACATTGCCGCCGGTCATGGTTTTACAGCTCCGCGTTGTCGCCTCTTTGGCGTTGTTGATGTACTCGGACACACCGACCGATGACACACAGCGGTAGACCTGCTGTGCCTGTAGCGGGCTAGCCAGCACCATCAGCGTTAAAAACGGCGGCCCAACGAAGACCGTCCATGATTTCAATAAGCTTCGGCAAACAAAAATTTTCATACAGCAAATCCCGGCTCAACGGCCTCAAGCTTGTGGCAGGAGCGCTGGCCCGCCTGCGCGCAGCATCACTGCTGGGCTTGGAGTCGCGGTACCGACGAAAGTTCGACTGGCTGTGGCGCGACTCCTCGCCTGAGTATGCGGCATTTGAGGGTCAAGAGCCTCTGCAGGGCTACGGACGTAAAAAAGGACAGCCAACGCTGTCCTTTTTTTACTACTTTTTCGGCAATGGCGCGAGCAGCTGCCGCATCAAAGCGAGTAGTACATGTCGAACTCAATAGGATGGGTTGCTTGGCGCAAGCGCGTGACCTCCCCCATTTTCAGCTCGATGTAGGCGTCCAGCATGCTGTCGGTGAAAACGCCACCCTTGGTCAAAAAGCTGCGGCCGGTGTCCAGCGCGTCCAGTGCTTGGTCCAAGCTGTGGCACACCGTTGGCACCAGTGCGTCTTCTTCGGGCGGCAGGTGGTAGAGGTCTTTGGTGGCGGCCTCGCCAGGGTGAATTTTGTTTTCGACACCGTCAAGTCCGGCCATCATCAGAGCTGAAAAGCCAAGGTACGGGTTCATCAGGGGGTCCGGGAACCGTGCCTCAATGCGGCGGCCCTTCGGGTTTGCCACATGCGGAATGCGGATCGAGGCGGAGCGGTTTTTTGCCGAATACGCCAGCTTGACCGGCGCCTCGTAGCCTGGCACCAAGCGCTTGTAGCTGTTGGTGCCGGGGTTGGTGATGGCGTTCAGCGCGCGTGCATGCTTGATGATGCCGCCGATGTAGTACAACGCAAAATCCGACAGGCCTGCATAACCGTCACCGGCGAACAGGTTTTTGCCGTCTTTCCAGACTGACTGGTGAACGTGCATGCCCGAACCGTTGTCACCAACGATGGGTTTCGG